>JAZUCB010000192.1:0-2452 GCA_045638985.1 Clostridia bacterium | reverse complement strand
ATGGCATTCATTAAGCCTAAAAAGGTTTACTCAGCCCCTGCAAATGGTCTTGGTTTTGTTTCTCCCTCCACAAGCATTAGGCAATCCGAGACAGAACTAATAAATGGAGAATATGTTTCTTCTTTCACTTTGGCTGATAATTCATCATATTACTTTAAACCAAATGTTGTTGGAAACTATATTATGATAACCAGAACATCCCCAGACCCAACTGATCCTACTAAAACAATAGAAGTAATTGATTACATTCAAATCAATAAGGAGAATTATTGCGATAAGAATGGGGATTACACTTCAACTGGCGCAACAGCATCATCAACTCCAACAAATTGGATCAATCCTTTATTTGTTTATAATGCAAAAAATCTTTCTCCTATTAAGATAAATTCAACGGACTATTATAGAGTTGTTTCAATTATTGATAACTGCGAGATTGTTAAAATTGATGGAGCAGATTATATTTATAACGGAGTTAACTTCTTTAACTTCGAAATAAAAAATTACTCAACTGTTCTAAACCCAACACAAACCTCTGAGTTAACCAACTCTGAAACTGATTATGCAATTTCTTTTATTAAAGAAGATGAAACTTCTGTTATAAACATAAACGATTATGAAAGATTTGATTTAGTTAAAGCCGAAGGTTATAACTATAAATCATTTGAAAATTATCAACTTTCCACTTCAATAACGAATGGAATAAGTTATTATTTTAAAACCCCAACTTCAAACGAACCAGTTTTATTAAACGTTGAAACATCAAACAAAGCATCTTACTACACATTACTGGATTCTACCAAAACCAAACTTCCTTTCAAAAACGATGCTGAAGGAAACCCAACTGCCGAACTTGATAACGACAAAACACTTTCTGATGCAACTTATATTAAAATCAACGAAAACTTATTTGTTCCAATTGAAAACAATTTATACACTAAAATAGATGATTTTACCGAAAATTATTATTACAACACATATGTTGGCGAACCATCTAATCCAATTCAAATACAAAACCCAACAGATAACCCAATTTATTCTTTAAAACATGATTCTAATTCTTCAAACTTTTTAAATTCTTATCATTATGTTGGTGAAGAAGGCAATGAACAAAGAATTCCTTTAAATGCTATTAAATACGAAAATGCCGCTGGCAACGAAACAAACTTATTTAATAACATTTATTACGATAATATTGGTGGAATAAGACCCGACGACACCGAAATACCTAATATCGCTTTAAATAATTACATAGCAAGAAACTCTTTAATATCTGGAGCTTCAGTTCAAGAAAATATTGAAAACTATTATATTGCTTTTGGAGATATTGCCCACACAAAAAATAACAATTCAAATATAATTGTGGATTCACTTTCAGTTTCTGCAACTCTAAAAAACAAATATTACCCAACAGGCAAAACTTTATTATTAAATGATGTTATAGTTCAAACAACAACTAACGAAACTGATTCTAGCAACCGTTATTGGTATCAATATTTCGATCTTGAAAATGTTTATGAAATTGTTAATGGTGATCCATCAAACCCTAAGAAAATCCTTTACCCTGAAGGGTTATATACTTTTAGGTTTAGCTACACCACAAAAAATTCATTAAACCAAAGTTCTGACCATGAATTTGAATATAAAGTTTATTTATATAACACATCATCATATTCAACTTACCCTTCTTTAAACACAGAAATTTTAATGGAAGGCGAAATTGAAAATGAGCAACCTTTATCTTATTACTATAATTACCAAACAAACGAATATCCAACATATTCTTTCGACCCATCAAAATTCTCAGTTGAATATTCTAAATATTATAATGGTGAAACAACAAACTTCTTCACCACTTTTGCAACAACATCAAGAACCACCAACTCAGCTAGCAATAACAATGCAATTGCAAAAGAAACAAGCATTTTGAACATAGAAAAAATGAATAATTCAACTCCTGAGACCATCAAAACTGTTCTCATTAATGCTGAACTTTATAAAGATGAAGATGGATTGCTAACTTACGTTTATACTTATAGAAATAAAAATGCTGATAACTCATATTCTTTCTCTCATAAGGAAACTACTTTAATAAAACAATTAGAACCTGGTTATCATGCTCGCGTTAAATATTTAACTTACGACCCAAATCATGCAGATGATATTGATAGCAAAGGCGATAAAATTTCAAATGAAATTATTTCTTACACATCAAACTATTCATCTAATGAATTAACAACTTCTAATTTATATTATTCTATAAGCTTAAATGAAGATATTATCAACAACACAATTGACTTATCAGGATTAACTCCTTCAATTGCTATTGAAAATAATCAGAATATCACATTTAATACAAATAAATTTTCTACAATAAACGAATATTCAATCTCTGTTAAATAAAATGGCAATTTATTAAACACAACAACATCTTCTTCTGCAATTATCTTTAACT
>JAZUCB010000191.1:0-12752 GCA_045638985.1 Clostridia bacterium | reverse complement strand
TGATGATAATTTTGGCAAGGCAATAATATCTGGCGGAGATATTTTTAATTTAGTAATAGATAAAGATGTAACAAATATAGAAGAGTTTTTGGTTTATTGTTATTCCAAATATATTTTAACAACATATAGAAATAATTTTGAATGGTTAGATAATATTAAGCTTGTTAAAGATAAAATACTAATAGAAAGGTTAAATAATCAGGTAGTTGCATTATTAAATAATCGAGATTTTTCTCAAGTATGGTTAGCAATTCCTGAAGTTATTAACTGGGAAAAGGTTCAACGAATTTATATTGCGGGACAACAAGACAGAAATGCTGAATATAATGACATAGAAAATGATGTATTTGTTGACAGTTTTTCAGATAGAACTATTAGAGATTTTGAACAAATAAAACAAAAAAGTATATATGCTAAATCAACGGAAGATGAAGAAAGTGATATTGCAAAATGGAGTGCAGCAAAATGTCTTGTTGGCAGTATTGAATTAGATGGTAATGCCTATGCAATTAACGGTGGCAATTGGTATAAAATAAACAATGATTTTGCAACCGAAATTAATGATGCGTATAACAATATTAGGTTGTCGGAAATTGAATTTATTGATTGCCCACAAAATAACAATGAAGACCAATATAATGAGTTGTTGGTAAAGAATATGGCTGGTGCTAATCTTATTCATAAATACAATATACCTTTTGGAGGCGGAAGAGGAAATACAATAGAGCCTTGTGATATTTCTGTAAATAGAAATCTAATTCATATTAAGAATAATGGAGGATCTTCTTATTTAAGTCATTTGTTTAATCAAGCAACAAACTCTTGCCAAGCATTAAAAGATGCTGTTTTCAGAAAAAAATTTAATGAAAAGTTAATAGAAAACCATATAACAGATTTAATAGAAGATGATTTTGATGCGTCGAACTATACTGTTATTCTAGGAATAATTAATAAATATCATGATGAAAGACCTAAAATTCCGTTTTTTAGCAAGTTGTCTATAAAGTATGCTGCTCAGTTGATTAAAAATTTGGGATACGGATTTGAAATAAAAAATATTAAGAAGGTGTAGAGATGCCTTCTTTTTTTATACAAAAAATTAAAATATTTATAAAAAACAAAACAAATATAAAAAATATGTGTTATAATATATCTTATATTGGAGAATTAAAGGAATTTATGAGAAAGACAATTTGTGAATTATTCGCTGGTGTTGGCGGGTTTAGATTAGGATTTGAAAGACAATCACAAGATTGGGAAACTGTTTGGTTCTCTCAATGGGAACCAGGTGCTAAAAATCAATGGGCACATCAATGCTATGTAAGTCATTGGGGAGATATTGATAATAACACAGGTATTGATATAGCAGAAGTAAATAAAAGCGAAATACCAAACCATAACTTATTGGTTGGTGGTTTTCCATGCCAAGATTATTCCGTTGCTCATAGTTTAAGTAGTAGTCATGGCATTGAAGGAAAGAAAGGTGTTTTATGGTGGCAAATAAGAGATATTTTAGAAGAGAAACAACCACCTTTTGTTTTGCTTGAAAATGTAGATAGATTATTGAAATCTCCAGCGAAACAAAGAGGTAGAGATTTTGGTATTATTTTATCTTGTTTTGCTCAACTAAATTATTCTGTAGAATGGAGAGTTGTTAATGCTGCAGAATTTGGTGCTGCACAAAGAAGACGAAGAATTTTTATTTTTGCTTATAAGAATACTACAAATTGGGCTAATAATAAAACAAATGAAACTTCTCATGATATTATTTTAAATACAGGTCTTTTTGCAAGAGCATTTCCTATTGCAGAAAATGGTATTATAAAAAGTGAAGAGTTAAATTTTGATGATTTATTGAAAGTATCAAACGAGTTCAAATATGATTTTAAAAATGCTGGACTTATGTTAAATGGGAATATTTATACTTGTGATGTTAAATCTCAAACAGAAGAAAGCACCCCATTAATTAATATTATAGAGCATAATGTTGATGAAGAATTTTATATAACCAATAATCTTGAAAAGTGGCAATATTTAAAAGGGTCTAAAAAAATAAATAGAACTAGCAAAGACGGGCATGCTTATGTGTTTAGTGAAGGGGCTATTGCATTCCCAGATTCATTGGATATGCCAGCTAGAACAATGCTAACATCAGAGTCTACACTAAATCGTAGCACTCACGTTATTAGAGATGTTAAAACTAACAATTTGAGATTAATTACTCCTGTTGAAGCTGAAAGAATACAAGGATTTGATGACAACTGGACAAATACAGGTATGCCAAAGAAAATGAGATATTTTTGCATGGGAAATGCCTTAGTCGTTCCAATGATAACAAGAATGGCAAATATACTTGAAAATATTTTCAATGAGGAGAATTAAAATGCAACAATACTCCACAAAAAGAGAAATATTAGAAAGGGCTCAGCAATTAATAGGAATTCAATTTAAAGACATAGATACAAAAGGCATTTTATCTTCTGGAAAAGGTGCGGTTGGGAATTTAATTCAAGAATGTTGGTTTAACATTCCTGTCAATAGTGATCCTAGGCCTGATTTTGTTGATGCGGGTGTTGAGTTGAAAGCCCACCCTTTCCGTTATACTAAAAAGGGAGAAATTTTTGCGAAAGCAAGACTAGTCTGTGATATTATAAATTACATGGAAGAATATAATAAAACATTTGAAACTAGTGCATTTTATTTGAAATGCCATAATATGTTATTACTTCCATATGAGGATAAAATTAATGTAAATAAAGAATATTTTTCAGTTGCAAAAGTGGTATTATTTTCTTTTCCAGAGGAAGATTTAAAAATAATAAGAGATGACTGGGCAAAAATTATATCTAAAATCAAGGCAGGAATTGCAGAACAAATATCTGAAGGCGATACCTTATATTTAGGGGCTTGCACAAAAGGTGCAAATGCAAATAGTTTAAGAAAACAACCTTTTTCTTCTGTATTAGCAAAACAAAGAGCATATTGTCTAAAAACATCTTATATGACTTATGTTTTGCAAAATTATATCTTTGGGAATATTCAAAACGAAAGAATTATTTCAGATATTTCGCTATTACAAGATAAAACATTTGAACAATTTGTTGTCGAAAAGATAGATAAATATAAAAACTATTCAGTTGATGAACTATGCGATTGTTTCAATATAGATAAAAGAAGACCTATAAAAAATAAAGAATCTATCTTGGCTTTTAATATACTTGGAGTGAAAAGCAATAAAGCAGAAGAATTTATAAAAGCTGGAATTAATGTAAAAACTATTCGATTAAACTATAATAATACCATTACTGAAAGTATGTCTTTTAGAACATTTAAGTTCAAAGAAATAGTTGACCAAAAATGGGAAGATTCAGATTTGCAAAATTATTTTTCTGAAACTAGGTTTTTATTTGTTGTTTATAAACAAGATGAGAAGGGTGTTTTAAGATTAAAAGGTTGTCAATTTTGGAATATGCCATATGAAGATTTGGAAATTGAAATGAAACAAGTATGGGAGAAAACAAAACAAGTTATTTCTGATGGTTCGAGTTTTAGAAAAATTGATAACAAAAATACAAGTGATTTGCCTAAACTTAGAGATAATAAAGTTGGTCATGTTAGACCACATGCTAGAAACTCAAATGATGTGGATGAATTACCAAATGGAAAAACATTCCCTAAACAATGTTTTTGGCTTAACAATTATTACATTGTTTCGCAATTAAATAATTCGTTTAAAGATTAATAGTTTAAATTGTAATTACTTTTAAATCAATTTTAAGGTTTGTAAATTAGAATAAGATTATAAAAAAAGTTGACTATAAAAATAGCCAACCTTTTTATTATTTATTACTTATTTATACTTTTCAAACTTGGTATTATAATTGCAGGAATACCTTTAAGACAAAAATAAAAGAACTGCGTGTGCGAACGCAGTTCCGATTGGCGGAGAGTGAGGGATTTGAACCCTCGCGCGCTGTTACACGCCTACACCCTTAGCAGGGGCGCCCCTTCGGCCTCTTGGGTAACTCTCCGAATTAAAAAAAATTTATTGGTGTTTTTTTACTTTATTTAAATAAAGCAATGCTATTTTATCAAAAGCAAAAATCAATGTCAATAGAAATTGACTATTTTTAAGGCTATGAATAAAAAATTATATTAAGATTAAGTGATGTGTTTTAGATTTTTATTAACAATCTATTTTCTTTTAGTGTTTTGTGTGATATAATCTAATAAATTGGGGGATTTATGGCAAAAAAGTCAACTTCAGTTATCAAAATGGCTATAAATGAGAGCGAGGATTTATATTCAACTTATAGCACTGAAGATAATATTGTTTTAAATAGTGAAGCAGTTTCTTTTTTAGAGGCAGAATTAAAAAGTGTTAAAAAAGAAGATTCAATAAAATTAGTTATTGAAACTCCAAATGAAGTTTCTGATGAAAGAAAATCAAAGTGTATTAAAAGCATTAAAAATCATTTTAAAGGTATTATATTAGAGGCTAAAGATTTAATAAAAAGATACTTATTTATTGCATTAATTATGTTTGTTGCAACAAGTGTTTTAGCAGTAACTCAGGTATTAGGGCAAAGTTGGAATTTCCCTCAAATATTAATGATTTTTTTAGAAATCTTAACTTGGGTTTTTGGTTGGGAGTTTATTGATATTTTATTATTTGTGATTCCAGTGAAGCAATATAAAACCAGAAAATATAATAAAATAGTTAAAGCCAAATTTGATTTTGTGGTTAAAAATAAAACAGAAAAATAAGGGTGGGGATATGGGTAAAAACAATCGAAAAAAAATAAATGCAAAACTTAAAAATGTTGGCACAGAAAAAGCTGTTAGACCTAATTTAGATGGAGTTTTTGTTAGCAAGAAAGCAACTAAAGATATATTTTTAGAGGCGATTAAAAAGTTAGACGTTGAAAAAAGAAAAAATTCAAGAATTGAAGAATTGGCGGCTTATTTTTCGTTATATGATGTGCTTGGGCTTAAAGATATGCATATTATTATTGGGGATGCGGTTGCCGAATCTGAACCAGATTTTTTTGATGTGAATCATAAAGTTGGGGTGGAAGTGGTTACTTGCGGATCAAATAAAGATTATACTTATTGTGCTAGAAAACTTGGCGGAGTAAATGATTTTAAAAAATTTCCAGTTACTCAAAAATATTTAATTGCAAATTATAATCCGGATGCTGATACTAAACCATTTTTAGAGTTATTTGAGCAAAATATAGCATTAAAATATAATAATTTAAATAGCGGGTCGTATACCGCTTGCGATGATAGATATTTATTTGTTTTTGCAAATATGTTACCTAAGAATGTTGATCCAGCTCAATTGCAAGATATTGTTGCATATCAGGCTTATGATAGAGAAGTAGGCTTTAAAAGCGTGTTTGTTTCTATGAATAATCAATTGCTAGAATTACCAACAACGCTTAATGAACAATATAAATTTTATCAATTGCCAGAAATTGCGAAAAATGATTATATTCCTTTTTGTGAAAATTTTATGCAAAATGATGTGATGTAGTGTAAGAAAAAAAGCTTGTTTTTAAAACAAGCTTTTTTTTGTGAGAGATAAGGCTTTATGGCTTTCATAATCTCACAATAAAATAATAATCATAGTTTAATATTTTTAATTTTCCATCACATCATCATCTTTGCTTAGATAACTAGCATCATAAAAAGTTTCTTTATCTAATAAAACGTTATCTAAATCTTTATCATCAATAAAATCTTTTTGAAGAATATCCATTAAATCTAATAGCGACTTATATTCCTCATCAAAAGTCATTAGAGGTCTTTGTGTGATTGCGCTCATTATTCGCCCAGGCAAACTATCAGATTTATCTTTTCTTTTTAATTCTTTTTCGTATAAAAGTTCGGCTTCTTTTCTTGTTATTCCTTCTTCATGAACATGTTTTGGCTTTGCAATTTTAACCCATTCTCCATCTTTAAAATATCCTCTCATAAATTCAATGTGTTTCATAAATTGGTTAAATTCTTTATCTTGTTCAAAATCTTGCATTTGTAAACTCCTTTAAAAAATATAAATGTTTTGCATTTAAATTTAAAATTAAAATGTTTTTCAAGTTTTCATTTTTGCATTAATAAAAAATTTAGTTAAATATTTTTAATTATCGGTTTCTAAGAAGTCTGAAACTTGTGTAGAATTTTCATTTGTATTAGTTGATGGGTTTGAGTTTGAGATTGGATCTGTTGGGTAATTAACAGGCTTTTCCAAATTTTCGCTTATGTAAACTCTTGGAGGGAATAATGTTGCGTCGAAAATTTTACCAACAACTTCTGTTCCTAAAGAGTAACCGAATATTTCGCCAGTTTTCTTATTTATTTTAAATGGTTCAGTGCATTCTGTTTTAGGTAAGTCTAAAATTATATTCTTTTCTAAATTTTTAACTAAAATATTTTCTGGTTTATGATTAACAACAACTCCTTCATAAACTTCGCCCAAATGTTCTTTTGCCCAAATAGCAGTTAAAAGTTCAGTATATTCATCTTCAGCCTTATTAGAAACAATTTCTCTTTCATTTAAGTGAACGCAATATTGTGCAAGTTGACCTTTAGAATAGAATGGCTTTCCAGTTGTTAAAACGCTTATCATTTGGATTTGGTTAAGTAAATCAGCTCCTCGTCTTATTGGAGAAGTTGTGTGGCCATAGCTGGTTGCATCTGAGCCAGAAGATTCAACTGCAACTCCTGCGATTCCTGGGTTGTTTTTTGCAAATTCTTCTCTTGATTGTTCTATTAATTCCTCTCCAGATTTATTTGCTTTATTTGTGAAATAAGTGTATGTGTCTTCGTTAAATTCAGAAACTCCAAGCCCAGCATGGCCGTTATTTTGCACAGAGTAATATGCGTGGCCACTTGCTTTTAAAATTGAAGCTAAAACTGGTTCTTCAAAGTTTGAACCTTTAACGCTTTCAATAATGTTTTTCAAATCGAAGTTTGAAGGGGTGATTGGAAGATAAATGCCAAACTGGTTCAATTTATCTCTTAAATCTTCTTCTTTTTCAGGTTTAATAGGGTCGTGGTTTCTATAAATAAATGGAATTTCAGCACGTTCGCAGAAATCGCCCCAAACCTCATTGCATGCAATCATAAAAGATTCAATTATTTCAGTGGAGCTTTCTAAATGACCTCTAACAATATCTAAAACTCTTGTTTTATCTTCGCTCATTATAAACTCGGCTTCTCTTGAACCAATATTCATAGCACCTCTGTTATCGCGAAGTGCTTTAAGCAAATCTGAAAGTTCGTAACCATTTTCAATTAATTGGTGTTGATTAATAAATTCAATATGAGCACCATCTTTCTTTTCGTGAATATCTTCTGCTTGAGCATAACTTAGGCGTTTTTCACTTTCAATAATTCCTAAGCAAATTTCATAATTTTGAACTTTGCCTTCAGGGGTGTAAGAAATTTTTGTAACCAACGATGGGCGAGTTGCACCTTCTTTTAAAGAGCAAACGTCTGTTGCTAGTAAATCTGGCGTCATGGAATAACACATTTCGCCTAAATAATGGCTGATGCCTTTTTCCATAACTTCTTCAAACAACAAAGTTCCAGGTTTTACAATGTTTGCGACGTTTGCAATTGCAACGAATAAATCGAAAGAACCATCTTCTGCTTTTTGAATATAAAACGCATCGTCGAAGTCTTTGCTTGTTTTTGGGTCGATAGTAATAAAAGGTAGGTGGGTGAAATCCTTCATAATAGAAGTGTTAATTGGTTCATTGCTAATTGTTTCTGCTTGGGCTAGTGCTTTCTCAGAAAAGGGTTTGTTTAATCCAAACTTTTCTGCAATTGCCAAGCCTTCAGGAAGTGGATCTCCGGCTTTACCGAACGTTTTAATAACTTGAACAAAGTCTAATCCAGACATCATATCAGTTGAAACGGCGCATTTCTCTCCACTTTCATAAATTGCTCTAATTTGAGGTGTTTGAGGCACGTCATATAATCTGCCGTTATCTGATGCAAATTTATATTCGCCCTTTGATGTTAAAATAATATGGCCAAAACCAGAGTTTATGTTTTCTCTAGTCCAAACATCAGAAGTTGCATGGGTTTTTGTTGTTTTTGGCTCAAAAGAAACAGGAAATGAATAATTTTTTGTCGAATAGTTGTTCTTTTTGCTGTTTTTCTTATGTTTGTGTTTTGCCATAATTATTTTTCCACCTTAATTATTATATTAAAATATTGTATTATAGAAACTTCAACCTGTCAATATGCAAATTGAAAAAAAAACAGTTAATTGAAGCAAAAAAATTACTTGAATTAACTGTTTATTAAACTATATTAAGATTTGTTGATTATATTGAAAAGTTCAGGAACTAAATTATTCTTGGTTATTTTCTTGAAGTTCAAGAGCAATTTTTTCAAGTCCACTTTCAATAGATTCTTCTAAGCCGTATTTAACTGCATTAATTAAAATGTAGCAGGGGATTATGTAGTCAATATCAACTCTATAAGTAAGTTCATTTCTCTCAGGAGAATCCATAAATTTTTGATATGTTGATTCAACCACGGTTTTTTCAGAGCCATAACTTGCAATTTTATTAAAATCATCTTTATTTTCAATCAAAATTTCAGAAGTTTTTAAAATTGCTTCTGATTTATCAAAATTTAGTTGTAGGTTCATCAATTCATAAACTTTTTCAACAACTTTTTGGCAACTTTTTAAATGTTTCATTGCATTAAATTTTTCTTCAATATATTTGATTTTCATAATGTTTCCTAACTGCACAATTTGAATTATTTTGTTATGGTTATGGTGTATGGCCCATCTAAGTTAGCATTTAAATGCATGTGTTCGCCAAAGCAACCAGTTTGAATTTCTTTCACACCATATTCTTTAATTTTTGAAATAAAATATTCATAAATTTCTCTTGCGTGGGCAGGGTCTCCACTTTGAGAAAAATCAGGGCGAGTTCCTGTTTGAGTGTTGGCTAGTAGGGTGAAGTTGCTAACAACTAAAGCGCTTCCGTTCACGTCTAAAATACTTTTATTTATTTTGTTATTTTCATCTTTAAAAATGCGAAGTTTACTTATTTTTTTGGCCATAAAATCGGCAGTTTCAAGTGTGTCGTTTTTATGAACACCTGTTAAAATAAGCAAGCCAAAGCCAACATTTGCTTTTTCAACATCGTCAACGCTTAAAATGCAACTATTAATTCTTTGTAAAACAATATTCATAAGTTTTTCCTTTATTTTTTTTCTGCTAGTTTTTTTAGTGTTCTTTCAATTTTATTATCTGCAATTTGCATTATTTCTTCTTCGCCAAAAACCATTTTAAGTTGATTTATCATGTTATAAACATCTGCAATTTCTTCTTTAATGTTATAATTAAGCTCATCAGAAATTCCGTGTTTTTTAAATCTCAAATATTTGCAAAGAGCTTTTGTTAATTCGCTCATTTCTTCAACACACATCATTATTTGTGCATTTTCTCCCCATGCATTAAGAAAAGTTTGGTATGATTTATTTCTATCTATTTCGTTCATTTTAATTACCTCTAAATCGTATTATATCAAAATAAAAAAAAGTTTTAAAGCGATTAAGTTTAATAATAACTTTAAAACTATAAAAAACCTCACATAATAAAATAAAGGATTGAAATTAATAAAATTAAAACAGATTGTTTGCCAACAAAGGCAATAATATTATATTATTATATAATAAAATGAAGAAATATGCAGTTTAGAAGAGGTTTGAAATGAAAAAGTTGATTGTCTTTTTTAGTTTAATAGTTGCATTAACGTGTTTTTGGTCTTGTAAAAAAGGTCCTGAAGCACCAATTATAATTGATTTAAATGGAGATAATGTTCAAGAATATTGGGAAGATCCTTTTGAATCAATGAGCGATTCTGAAAGGGTTTTGCCAGAAGCGGTTGTTGTTGCCGAAATAACAACAAAAGGTCAACTTTTAAATTTAGGCAAAAAGGTTGCAGAGGGTGGCCCGATCCCAAATGATGCTGAAGAAGGCAAAGAAATCGTTTATTTGCTAAAAAATGATATTGATATGGAAGGGGAAGGAATCTCCGGTTTAGATTTAGGTGGCAGAAGTTTTTATGGAAACAACAAAATTATTTCTAACTTTAAGTTAGAATTAGCAACTCTGCCTGAGCCAACCACTCCAAATGATCCTTATTATAAATATTCTTCACTATTTATGAATTCAAAAAATGTGTTTGACCTTTATATTCATTTGGGTTATCAAACTTCTTTGAATTTTATGATTGAAGCTAGTGGTGGAAATCAAGATGTTGATATCTATATTTCTCCGTTATTTAACTGCATAAATGTTGAAAATGTTACAACTAGAGGATATGTAAAAATTCAAAAAACCATGGAATCTGCAAAAACATATACTAACGAAAAATTGATTTCAATGGTTGCTTTAAGTGATTTAACTAAAACTGAAAAAAAGGTTGTTAAAAATTGTGAGTCTCAAGGTGTTGTTGAAATTGTTGAAATCATGAAAAGTTCAGAAGGTATGGATATAAACAAAGCTAGTTTATCAAGTGCCGATGAAATAGAGATTGGTGGATTAGTTGGAAGAGCAACAAACTATGATATTTTAGATAGCAAAGCGGATTTAGTAGTTAAAGCCAAATCAAGATCTTCTTATTCAATTGGTGCAATTTCAGGTTATGTTAGAGATTCATTTATTGAGAATTGTGAAGGTTTATTAAAAGTTGAGAAAGAAGCATATGAACATATTAAATTAATGCCTAATGGAGAGCAAGGATCTTTAACTCCAGAGAGTGCTTGTTTAGATATGATAGGTGGTGCTGTTGGCCATTTAGTTAATAGTGAAATGAAAAATGTTGAAATTAAAGAAGATAGTTTAATTTCTTCTGATTTTACGTCAAAGGCAGTTGCAAACATGGAAGTTTTTGCTTGCTTTGGTGGCTTAGTTGGAAATAGTGAAAATGCAACCATTAGTTATTGTAAATCAAACGTTGCGATGAATGTGAAAAATATGGCTTCAGCTGTTATTGGTGGGGCAATTGGAAGTGTTAACAGTTCTATTATTAGAAAAATTATTGCTAGTGGAGATATTTTAGTAAAAGATTGTTATATTAATTATGTTTCAGATTTTTCTGGAAACACATTGCAAAGTTTTTATGAAGGATGCGTTGCAAGTTTAAATGCAAATGTAATTAATAATTTATATTCAGCTAAAGAAGGGGAAGATTTCATTAATCTACCAGACGTTAGATATTCAATTAATGTTGGAATGATGTTTAATGCTTCTCAGTTCTTTAACACTGCTTTAAAAATAAAAGGTAGCATTCAAACTTATTCAGATATATATTTAGAATCTAAAAAATTAGATTGCCCAAATGAAACTGGGGTAATTTCAAATGCAGTTGTTGGTCCAACAGTTAATTATTTATTTAGTGAATCAAAATTTGAAGTTAACTATGATTTAATAACAACCGAAGTTGATGGGCAAGACCCAGTTGTAACAAAAACTGCGAATGTTTTATATGGCGGATTGTTCTATAACATAAACACTTTACCAAATCAAAAATCATTGATTTATCAAAATTGCTATTATTATGAAGATTGTTTTGTTAAAGAAAATCAAGCTGATAAAATAACTTCGCTAGTAAGTGCCGGATTGATAAAAAGAACTGCAACTAATTACACTTTTAGTAAGTTTAAAAGCAGTTTCTTTAATGAACAATTAGATGAATTAACTTGCGAAGAAGGTGCTTTCTCAGTTAAAAATATAGATTTTATTTTTAATGAAAGCAAAAGAGGTTCAATTTATAGAAATTATGGAAGCTTAGATGGACTTATAAAAATTTCTGATGTTGATTTGAAAGATTATTTATTGCAAGAAAACACAAGTTTTGTTATTGACGGCATTAGAAAAGCAGATCAATCATCAAATTACTATGGAGAAAGGAATTTCTATGGTATTTATAAGGTTGGTTTAAGCAAAGAAGATGCTTTTAGCTATATTAATTCAGGATCAATAGATTCTGTTAATGAAAGTTTGTTGATTTCTAAACTTATGAGTGATTATGTTATGTTCCAAAAAACTGATGGAAACACTCAAATAGTTGAAAAACGTATTTATAGAATGGCAGATCTTGCAAGTGTTAAAAATCAACTTGGAAGTGAATGGACTCAAGTGCAAGGTTCAAGCTGGTCGGCACTTGGAATTTCAACATTTGTTGAGGCATATGCAGTTAAAGCTTTAATGGATATGGATGCTGGAGTTTCTGGGCAAACAAGAAATATTGACTATTTAAGAGTTAAAGTTTATGGCAATGATTCAACCAGTTCAAGCAACACAACTAAAACAAAATTAAATTTTGAGGTTGTGTATCCAAAAGTTGGTGATGAAAATCAAAGAATTGATGTTATTGAAATAAAAAGAATTTGTGATTTAAAAAGTGACTCTGCTTCAGAATTTAAATTTGGAGAAGATGAAGTTGTTTATTTAATTTCAACAAAAGTTAAAACTCAATAAAAAACAAAAAAGCACCTAATTTAGGTGCTTTTTTAATTGTTATATTTTAGTAATCAGTGCTAATATCTCCAGTTCCTGGTTGATGAGTTGATTCTCCTGCATTTGTTTGATAATGGCTATTAATTTGGCTTTGAACGCAAAAGAAAGTTATAGAAAATAAAAACACGAATATAATAAAAATATTCAAAAGTTTTGTTGCCATAATTCACCTCATAAATTAAAAATATTCAAAAGT
>JAZUCB010000190.1:0-5409 GCA_045638985.1 Clostridia bacterium | reverse complement strand
TGTGAAATTCAATCTTTAGAACAATATTTGAATGAGAATTATAATTCAAAAACAAAAGTTATTATTCCTCAAAAAGGCATTAAGAAAAAACTTTTAGATCTTGCTTTGAGTAATGCAAAAGAGCATTATGAAAAAAGCATTGAAAAGCAAGAAAGAAAAAATATGCTGATTAATAGAACTTTAAATTCATTAAAAGAAACTTTAGGTTTAAATAATCTTCCGGTTAGGATTGAAGGATTTGATATTAGCAACTTAGCAGGAACAAACACTGTTGCAAGCATGGTTGTTTTTGAAAATGGTGTTCCAAATAAAAAGCATTATAGAAAATTCAAATTAGAAACTATTGGTCAAAATGATTTTGATTCAATGAGGCAAGTTATAACAAGAAGATTAAATGAATATAATTTGCAAAAAGATGTTAGTTTTTCTAAAAAGCCAGATTTGATTTTAATTGATGGTGGAAAAGGGCAGTTGGGTTATGCGTGTAAGGTTTTAGATTCAATGAATTTTAAAACAGATATTATTTCACTGGCAGAAAGAAATGAAGAAGTTTATTTGCCTAATTTAAATAATCCGATTGTTATGCTAAGAAGTAATCCTGCATTGAAGTTGTTGCAAAATGTTAGAGATGAAAGTCATAGATTTGCCATAACCTTTCAAAGAAATTTGCGAACAAAGAAAACTTTAACTAGTGATCTTGAAAATATTCCTTTAATTTCAAAGAAAAAATCAGTTGATTTAATCAAACATTTTAAAAGTGTTAATAAAATTAAAGATGCATCATTGGTTGAACTTATGCAAGTTGATGGAATAGGCGAAAAACTAGCAAAGAATATTTTTGATTACTTCAATAAATAAATGGTTAAAAAACGAACAAAAGCCGTAAGGTTGCTAGATGGGTAAAAATTAACAAACGAAGATTTTAAAACATTTATCACTTCTTTTGTTTTAAAAAATATGTTTTATTATTGACAAACCAAATGTTATTAAATATAATAATAGCAACGTTGAGGAAGAGAGTAGATTTAGGCAATGTTTTAAAGCGAGGCACGGTTGGTGAAAAGGTGCTAAATATCTTAAATTCGAAGGACACTTCTGAGTTGAGCTGAATAATTAAGAGACCTTATTTTTTAAGGTAAGTTAGGTGGCACCGCGGATTATAAATTCGTCCTAACGCAATTTTTTGCGTTAGGATTTTTTTGTGTTAAAAAGGAGGAAAATTATGGCTAATATTTATAGAACAAATAATTGTGGAGAACTTAGAATTTCAGATGTTGGCAAAGAGGTTAGACTGGCTGGTTGGGTTAATAGCATAAGAGAACTTGGTGGGTTAACTTTCATAACTTTAAGAGATCAAGAAGGAATAACTCAGTTATTAGTTAAAGATTCAAGCATTTTAAAAGATGTTAATAAAGAATGCACAATTTCAATTTCAGGTAAGGTTATTGAAAGAGAAAGCAAAAACCCTAAAATGCCAACTGGAGATATCGAAATTGAAGTTGAAGAATTAAAACTTTTAGGTAAATGCCAAGCAACATTGCCATTTGAAATAATGAACGCATTAAGCACTAAAGAAGATTTAAGATTAAAGTATAGATATTTGGATTTAAGAAATCCTGAAACCCACAGCATTATTCAATTAAGATCAAAAATGCTTAATTTCACAAGAAATAAATTATATAACATGGGATTCACAGAAATCCAAACACCAATTTTGGCAAATTCAAGCCCAGAGGGTGCAAGAGACTTCATTGTTCCAACAGTGAATTCTCCAGGAGAGTTCTTTGCATTACCTCAAGCACCACAACAATACAAACAATTGTTAATGGTTTCAGGGTTTGATAAATATTTCCAAGTTGCACCATGCTTTAGAAATGAACCTGCTCGTGCAGATAGAACTCCGGGTGAGTTTTATCAAATAGATATGGAAATGAGTTTTGCAACCCAAGAAGACGTGTTTGCAGTTTGCGAAGAGTTTGCAACTGATTTATTTAAAGAGTTGGTGCCAAATCGCCCTTGTTCAACTGCTCCATTCGTTAGAATTCCATATAAAGAAGCAATGGAAAAATATTGCAGTGACAAACCAGATTTAAGAAACCCATTAATTGTTCACGATTTAACTAAGTTGTTTGAAGGAACTGAGTTTAATGCATTTAAAAATAAGGTTATTAAAGCAGTTTGCGCAAACGCTGGTGAGCAAAGTAGAAAATGGTATGATTCAATTGGTGAAGTAATTGTTTCATATGAAGGAAAAGGTTGCGCTTGGATTAAATATGCTAATGATGAATTCACTGGAAGCATTGTTAAATTCTTAACCGATGAAAACAAAGCAGATTTAATTAAAGAATTTGATTTAAAGGGTGGGGAAAGCATTTTCATTGTTGCCGATAATGAAACAATGGCTCCAAAGCTTGCAAACGTTCTAAGAAATGAACTAGGTAAACGCTTAGATTTAATAAATAACGAAGAAATTGCAATTGCATGGATTGTTGATTTTCCATTCTTTGAAAAGAATAAAGAAACTGGTGAATTAGATTTTGGCCATAACCCATTCTCTATGCCAAAAGCAACAATTGAAGAGTTAGACACTCTTGATCCATATTCAATCTACGCAGACCAATACGACTTAGTTATAAACGGGCATGAATGCTTAAGTGGTGCTGTTAGAAATCATAGCCCAGAAATGATGGTTAAGTTATTTAATATGGTTGGTTATGATGAAGAAGTTGTTAAAAAGAAATTTGGAGCACTTTATTCTGCATTCTCATATGGTGCGCCACCTCATGCTGGTTGTGCTTTCGGGTTCGACACAATGTTTATGATTGTTACCAATAAAGATTTTATGAGAGATATTATTGCGTTCCCATTGAATAATAATGCGAGAGATTTAATGATGAATTCGCCAAGCTCAATTGATGAAAAATTCTTAGCAGAAGTTGGCTTGCAATTAATAAAAAAAGATAAAGAGGAAAAATAATGAAAAGAATAGAAATTAGAGATTTATATAAAGCATATCAAGAATATGATGGAAAAACTATAACAGTTTGTGGGTGGGCAAGAACCATTCGTGATTCAAAAAATATTGCATTCGTTTCATTAAACGATGGTGCATTTAAATGTTTGCAAATAGTTGTTGAAAAAGAAAAAGTTGCAAACTATGATGAAGTTGTTAAGCAAACAGTTGGTTCATCATTTATGATTCAAGGAAAAGTTATATTAACTCCAGAAGCTCAACAACCATTTGAAATTAATGCTGAAAAAATAACTGTTTTAGGTGAAAGCGATAGCGATTATCCTCTTCAAAAGAAAAGGCACACAGTTGAATTTTTAAGAACTATTCCATATATTCGCCCAAGAGGAAACCTATTTAATGCAGTTTTCAGAATTCGTTCAGTTTCTGCTTTTGCAATTCATAAATTCTTTAACGAAAGAAACTTCGTTTATATCCATACTCCAATAATTACAGCAAGCGATTGCGAGGGTGCAGGCGAAATGTTTCAAGTTTCAACTCTTGATTTAGATAACTTGCCATTAAAAGATGGAAAAGTTGATTATTCTCAAGATTTCTTTAGTAAAAAAGTTTCATTAACAGTTTCAGGTCAATTGCATGAAGAAACAATAACCCATGCATTTGGTAAAACATACACATTTGGCCCAACTTTCAGGGCAGAGAATTCAAACACAGCTCGCCATGCTGCTGAATTCTGGATGATGGAACCAGAAATTTGTTTCTGCAACTTAGATGAACTTATGGATAACGAAGAAGAAATGGTTAAATACGTTATTTCATATGTTATGAAAGAATGTTCTGCAGAATTAGAATTCTTAAATAAATTTGTTGATACTGGTTTGCTTGAAAGATTAAACAATATTGTTAATAATTCATTTGAACGTTTAGACTACACAGACGCAATTGATATTCTTTTAAAAGCTGATCAAAAATTCGAATTCCCAGTTAAATGGGGTATTGATTTGCAATCTGAGCATGAAAGATATTTAACAGAAAAAATTTATAAGAAGCCTGTTTTCTTAAAGAACTATCCAAAAGATATTAAAGCTTTCTATATGCGTCAAAATGATGACGGAAAAACTGTTGCTGCAGTTGATTTGCTAGTTCCAGGTGTTGGAGAATTAATTGGTGGCAGTCAAAGAGAAGAAAGATTAGATAAATTAACTCAAAGAATGGAAGAGTTGGGTCTTAAAAAAGAAGATTATTCTTGGTATTTAGACACAAGAAGATTTGGAACAAACGAACATGGTGGTTATGGATTAGGATTTGAAAGATTAATTATGTATTTAACTGGTGTTTCAAACATTAGAGACGTTGAATTGTTCCCAAGAACAGTTGGATCAATTATTGGCTAATATTGAGTAAAAAATAAGAGTGTTGAATTTGTTTTTAACGCTCTTATTTTTTTAACAGAAAAACCTAAAAATTAATATATTATAAAAGAAATTCTTAAGTTGTTAATATTGATGTTGGGGCATGAGGCTTATAAGATGATAGTTATATTATATAATTTAAATTATAACAAGGTTCTTTTTAATTGAAAAAATAATTTTTATGGGGTAAAATAATGAAAGCGAGAGTTGTTAAATGCATTAGTCAGTTGAAAAAGGTTTATGGTTTAAAGTTTGAGTTTAAAAAAAAATTAAAAAACTTAAATTCATTTAAAATTGATCGTAACGCATTAATTTATGTTCAACCAAAAACTTTAGAACATTTTATTCGCTGTTATCACATTTTTAAGGATAACAATATTCCTTATTATTGCATTGGAAATGGAACTAATTTGTTAGTTTCGCCAAACTATAAGGGTGCTGTTATAAGAGTTGCAGAAAATTATTCAAGCTTAAAAGTTGAGAATAACATTTTTATTATAAGTGCTGGAGTTCCACTGAATAAAGTTGCTGTTGAGGCTTGCAGAAGGGGTTTTAAGGGCATGGAAGATGCTTTTGGAATTCCAGGAACTATTGGTGGTGCAATTTTCATGAATGCATCTGCTTATAATTTTAAAATATCTGACTATGTTGTTGGCGTTCTTGCTATGGTTGATGGAAAAATTAAAGAATTTTCTAAAGAGGAGTGTGAGTTTGGTTATAGAACGAGCATTTTTCAAAAATTTAAAGATGTTATTATTCTAGAAGTGAATTTAGAGTTTAATGAAAAAGGAGATTCTGCAAGTTTATTAAAATCAACTATTAAAGTTTTTGAAAAAAGAAAAGAAGTTCAGCCATTAAGTGCTTTAACTGCGGGCAGTGTTTTTAAGAACCCTGAAGGATTATATTCTGCAAAGTTAATTGAGGGATTGGGATTAAAGGGCTACGCGTTCGGTGGGGCTAGAGTTAGCTTAAAACATGCAAATTTTATTGAGAATTTTAATAATGCAACATTTGATGATGTTGTGG
>JAZUCB010000189.1:0-3620 GCA_045638985.1 Clostridia bacterium | reverse complement strand
TTTCATCAATCTTATTAATTATTGAACTTCCATTCATTTCAATTGAAATGTTGTTAGATATTGGATCCGTTTTAATTGTTATAGGATTATTTGTGTTGGAATAAACGGTTTCAGTATTGCCAATTTTATTTGCAAAACTATAAGTAAATTCAATTTTTTGATAAGTGTCTGGAATTGTTTCTGTGTTTATTATATTAACGCCATTTTTATATGAATTATTTTTAAAATTCATTATAAGATTTGTTCCGTAAATTGTTTGATTGTTTGAAACAATTACATCGTTATTTACTGTTGAAACATAACCACCAATTGTGGTGTTTGTGTTTGTTGAACTACTTGCTGTGTAATTTAAATTATAAACAGAAGAGTAAGTGCAGAAAATTGCATAAACACGATAATTTCCGGCTTCATCTCGTTCAATAATTTCGTAGTAATAACCTGGAGAAATATAGTTTTTAACAAAATCATTAGTTAAAACATAGAAATTATTTGGATCTAAGCTTCCAGCGCCAGCCGAATCAAGTTTAATAGCAGAACTTTCTTGGAAAATTCCATGGTCAGGCATATCAGCGTTAGATAAATAATCATCAGGGGTTAAAGAATATTTGTATTCAGTTGGATCTGGGATTAACCTCACAAATGTTCCGTAATCTTTTCTATGATCCAAATTGCTAATAATAGAAGTTTCAGAACTTGGATATGCAGAGTTTTCTAATAATTTTTTAATTGAATCTTCGTTGCTTTTATCTAAAGCGAAGAAATAATTGTTATTTAATTGTAAAGTGTTGTTTTGAGTTCTAACTCCATAAACTTTTAAGTATTCATTATAAATTGCTTCCATATATGCTTGTAATGTTAAGCCATAAAGGTTTGAATTGCTTGCTATAAATGCGTCAATTCCTCCGTTATTTGGAGTATATCCATAAGGGAAGGATAATGAACTATGAGAATAGAAAACATCACTTTCCATTAATTTTATAATATTTCTTAAAGGTTTAACGTGGTCAATAACAAGTTCGTTAGTTGTTTGGAAATATGATTTATCGTTATTAACAGATGTTTGATAATAAGATTCATGACCCTTAAATTGAATTGTTATTGAATAAGTTGCGTTTTCATCTGCTTTGCTTAATAAATCATTATATTCTGAGCAATTAGATGAATTATCAAAAACAACAACAAGGAAACGAGAAGGATTTTTTTTATCATAAATTAATGATAGAGAAGTGTTTTTGCCATTAATTGATGCTGGAGAGAACTCTGGTTTAAATGAGTCTCCATCTTTAATAGCAGTTATTTGCAATAATTGAGTTTTTCCTGAACTGCCTGCTGATTGTTTAGAAATTGTTACAACGAATGGGTTGATCTCAGCGTTTGTGTTGATATCAGTTAATTCGTATGCAAAAATTAAAGATTTATTGTTTGAATAACCGAAAGTTCTAACGTTAACATTGCCAGATGTGTTTAATAAATCAGTTGTTGCAATGTTTTTAAGAGAATCAAATTCATTTAATAAAGAAGATGCATAGTTTTCCAACATGTCGGAGTTTGAAGCATAATTAGATGATTCATATTTTCCGAAGTAGTTTCCGTTAGGGGTTTGTTGGTCTTTAATTGAGTAGTTTATAACGTAGCTATTGCAATTTTGATTATATGAATTTGTGTCGTTATTATCATAACCGGCGTTATCTTCAATTGTGAATTTATAATTATAAGCTTTACGCAATAAAATTCGTGTTTGATTTAATTCTAACATTCTTGAAGCTAATTCTTCATAAGCGTATTGTGTTGCATTGAATGTGCGAGTTGAAGAATTTAATGAAGATGCTATTTGATTAGCGTCAAGATTGGTTAAAGCAAAGTTTGTTTGTTTTAAGTTTCGGTTAGGATTAATATAGTTTGCATTACCATTTGAATTACCAATAAACACATTAGGATTAGTTTTAACATTGTTTCTTAAATCGAAATTTAAGAAGAATTGATTTGTGTGTAAGTTAAACACATATTTTTGAGTTATCAAGTTTGCATTTTCAATATCATATTCAGCATTAGAGTATAATTTTTTATAATTTTTAATTGCTGAGTATTTATCAATAACATATTCAGATTCAACCAAGTTTCTGTTTGTTGAGAATAGATTATCAACTGATTTTGCAGAATTTGTTGCAGTTGAAACTAGGTTTTTGTTATCGGTGGCATATTTTGATTCAATAGCATTATAGTCAACTGTTGTTGTGTAATTTTCTTCAAAATTTCCAATTCCAAGTTTGTAAATAATATCTAGGCCTATACTGTTTGTGATATCAATAATTGAGTTTCTATCAACATAATAAACGTAATATCTAATTGGAGTGTCGTTGCCCAAAGAGAATAAATCATTATCTTGATTATAATCAGTTATAATTTCACCAGTTGTTTCATCAATATAATCAACATATGTTCTTTTGAAAACATATAAACCTGGTTTTGAGTTTAGGTTATTGTTTTCTGAAGTTTCTTTAATTAATGTTGAGTAAACCCTAGAATCACCTTTAGAATATGTTGAAGTGTTTTTCTTGTTTAACTGTTCATCGGTGCTTGAGAATAATGTTGTCCAGTCGGAATCTAAAACATTAAAAGGATAGAATGAATTTGGTTCAGTTCTAATAACCTTTCCGTAGTCGTCAGAGCCCTCAGCAATATCTTTATAAGCATCGGCGAATTTGTTTCTTGAAATTAATTTTTCAAATGTGGTTACACCATCTTTATGAGTAAAAGTTAGTTTGTAGTTTTGAGTGTTGTTATCAGTTATGATTGAGTCTGGAATAACGTTTCCGTTATCATCAACAACTTCTATTTTTGTTAAAGTATGGTTTGAGTAAAAATTAATATCAAATTCATAGAATTTATATTCAACGTCAGATTTTGGAATAGTTGTTCCATTTCCTGGCAAATATGAGAAATATAATTGCCCAGTTGCGTAAGTTGATTCGTTAGGTAGAAGTTGAATATTATGATGATTTAAACTAGAAAGTTCAGTTCTTTCTAAACTAAATGTTCCATATGCCCATGCTTGAGTTAAATCAAAGTTCATCCAAAGAGCATATTTATCTTGGTTGTTTAGAATATCTGAAATAGTGAAGTTATAATACTTTTCCCCATAGAAACCATATTTATAGAAGTCGCTTGAAGATGGGTTTGTGTAACTAGGGTTTTTAATAATATTTTTTAAAGTTGTTTCATCACCACCAAATTTAGCTGCATAGTTTTTAGCAAGAGAATTTGGTGTAACGTCTAGAAGCACAGATGTGTCGGTTGAAGGTGAGTAGTTTTTGGTGTAGGTGTTTGAATCGTCGGCATTTGTGTTTCTAAAATTAAAGTTTGCTGTTTGAATTGGAACTAATAAATAATAGTATGTTGTTGGAACATGGTAAGAACCAACTTTTTGAGATTCTATTTCAATACCATTATAATAAACTTTAGTTCCTTCATAAGATAAAGTAATATCACGATTAATTTCTATTAATTCGGTTTTTCCATCAGCTTTTATTGCTTTATAGAATTGTTTGATAGTTGAATTTTTATAAGAGTTTGAATTATTAATAAGTTCTTTAAATGCTTTATCAATAGATTTTGCGTTA
>JAZUCB010000188.1:0-2580 GCA_045638985.1 Clostridia bacterium | reverse complement strand
TATGAGTGGGGATATTTATATGGTGAGCCTCAAGCCGTTTCTCCTATAGGGCCAATAAAACAAGTTCTTGATTTTGCTGTGACTCAAATTCCAAGTGACAAAATTTTAATGGGTATGAGTAATTATGGTTATGACTGGAGTTTGCCGTTTGTTCAAGGAACTCCTGCTCAAACACTTTCGAATCTTGGAGTAGTTGATTTGGCACGAAAAGTTGGGGCTTTTATTCAATTTGATGAAAACACACAATCGCCATATTTTACATATTTTACTCCAACCAACAAACATATTGTTTGGTTTGATGATGCAAGAAGTTATTATGCAAGGTTAAAATTGGTTGAAGAATATAATTTAGCAGGTGTTAGTTATTGGACTATTAATCAGTATTATCCGCAAAATTGGCTAATATTAAACGATTTATATAATGTTAAAAAATTATTATATTTAAAGGGGTTTTGCCTCCTTTTTTATTTGATTTATGGTAGTTTACAATCAAACATTTCTATTTTGTTCCATAAGAAATTTATATAAACTAAAGTTATAAATAAAACACTTTAAATTTAAATATTGTTGTGGTATTATAGTTTTAGAAATTAAATTGGTTGTTGGTTGCAATCAGAAAGTTGGAGTGTTTTATTATGAATAATATTGAAGTGCTTGCACCTGCTGGTGACATATTAAGTTTTGAAACTGCAATTAATTGCGGTGCTGATGCTGTGTATTTGGGATTAAGTAATTTTAATGCTAGAGCTAAAGCGGAAAATTTTAATACCGATAATATTAGAGATATTGTTAAAATGGCACATTTACATGGTGTTAAAGTTTATGTTACATTAAATACTCTTGTTTCTGATAGTGAAATTGCTGAGCTTATAAAATTGGTTGATGTAGCATATTTGGCTAAGGTTGATGCTTTTATAATTCAAGATTTAGGTGTTGCAAAAATTCTTAAGGACAGATATAAAAACATTGTTTTGCACGCTAGCACGCAGATGGGTATAAACAATTTGTATGGTGCAAAAGTGGCTGAACGCCTTGGTTTTAAAAGAATAGTTGTTTCAAGAGAAACAACATTAGAGGATATTAAGTTAATAAAAGAAAATACAAATTTGGAAATTGAATTTTTTGTTCAAGGTGCTCTTTGCGTTGCTTTTTCTGGAAATTGTTATTTAAGCTCATTAAAACACAAGTTAAGTGGGAATAGGGGTAAGTGCTTACAGTTGTGTAGGTTGAAATATGATGCTGTTTGTGATGGAAAAGTTCAAAAAAGTGGGTATTTATTATCGGCAAAGGATTTATGTTTGCTTTCAAATTTAGAAAATTTAATTGATGCTGGAATTACTTCTTTAAAAATTGAAGGAAGGCTTAGAAGACCTGCGTATGTTTCTCAAGCAATTTCATCAGTTAAAAATGTTTTGAATGAATTAAAAAATAAAGTTTTAATTACAAAAGAGGAAGAAAATCTTAAAAAGGTTTTTGTTAGGGGTTCTGAATATAATAAAGAGGCATATTTATTTAATAAAAATTCAAATATAATTGATATGAATTATAATAATCACACTGGTGTTAAAATTGGCGTTGTTAAAAATGTTAAACCGTTTAAAGATATAAACGAAATTGTGATTGAATCAAGTTTTGAAATTGGAACTGATGATGTTTTGAAGTTTTATTATAATTCGAATGTTTTATCGATTTGTGTTGGGAATATTAAAGTTTTAGGTAATAATTTATATAAAATTTATTCAAAACATAAACCTCAAATAAATAGTGAAGTGTTTAGGTTGGTTGATAGTAAGAATGAGTGTAGCTTGTTACCTGAAGTTAAAAAGCTTGGTGTGGAATTAAACATCTTTGCGGTTGAGGGTAAACCATGCATTGCAGAAGTTACTTATGGAAATATTAAATATAAAAAAGAAAGTGATTTTGTTTTTGAAACAGCAATAAAGGCTGGATTAACTGAAGATAAATTGATTGAGCAATTTTCTAAAGTTAATGAAACAAGTTTTAAAATTAAAAATATAAAGATTAATTTGTTTGGGAATTTATTCACGTCAAAATCAAATTTAAATAAATTTAGGAATGAGTTGTTTGATGCGTTTGAACAGCAAATTATTAATGAAAATGAAAAAAAATTCGATTTGAATATTTATTACCCAGTTTGCTTAAATGATTATTTAGATAATAATTTTACTAATGATTATAATATTTATTTAATAAATGAATTATCTGAATTGGGTAAATATAATATTGAAAGTAATGATTTAGTTGTTTTATTTCCAAGTGAATTTTTAAATTGTGAGAATGATTTAACTATTGTTGAAAAGAAATATAAATGTAAGGTTGGTTTGAAGTTGCCGGCCATTGCAACGCAAAAAGATTTGGATATTATTGATAATTTAATTAATAGAAAAAATATTTATTTGTTTGGAGAAAATATTTATTCATTGTATTATTTAGAAAAAGGATTTAAGGTTGCTTGTGGGTATCAAATAAACTTATATAATTCAATAACTGCAAATGTGTTAAGTTGTTTGGGTGTGGAATCATGTGT
The DNA here is from genome assembly GCA_045638985.1 of Clostridia bacterium. Taxonomy (GTDB): domain Bacteria; phylum Bacillota; class Clostridia; order Christensenellales; family UBA1242; genus UBA11490. Next base: position 32 of record JAZUCB010000188.1, on the reverse strand, counting down.
TAGAAGTGTTGAGCAAATTGATAATGGTATCA
>JAZUCB010000187.1:0-4338 GCA_045638985.1 Clostridia bacterium | reverse complement strand
AACGATTCTATTATTATATGGCAATGCCTTAATCCACTCCGGCATTTTAACAACCACTTTCTTTATAGGAAACTCCTGCAAAACTGTTGAAAATATTTTATTCAATTCATCACTTGTTAAATTCAAAATATCAACAGCTTTAACAGCAACATTATACTTCTTTTGCAAAGAAACACATAAATTTTTAGTCTCAGGACTATCCGGATGTGTTGAATTAACCAACACAACAAACGGCTTATCACATTTTTTCAATTCATCAACAACTCTTTCTTCGGCAACAACATAATTTTCTCTAGGAATATCTGAAATACTTCCATCAGTTGTTACCATTAAACCAATAGTTGAATGATTTGTTATAACTTTTTTAGTCCCAATTTCTGCCGCTTTTTCAAACGGTATCTCATCATTACTCCATGGTGTTTTAACAAATCTTGGCTTATCGTTTTCCAAATGCCCTATAGCACCATCAACCAAATAACCAACACAGTCAATCAATCTAACATTCATATTAACATTATTTTCTAAAGTAATAGAAACCGCTTCATTAGGAATAAATCGTGGTTGAGTGGTCATAATTGTTTTTCCTTCTGCACTTTGAGGCATCTCATCAATAGTTCTCTCTTTCATATTCGCCTCATTAATATTAGGTAAAACAAACATGTTTAAAATCTTACTAATCAAGGTTGACTTACCTGTTCTAACAGGCCCAACAACACCTATATAAATATCACCATTCGTTCTTGAAGCAATATCTTTATAAATATCAAAGTTACACATAAAATCCTCCAATATGCGCTAATATTAAAATGTATGATATTCAAAAAATAATTAGAACAAAATATAAAAAAAACTATTTCATGCTCGAAATAGTTTTTTTTATTATTCATGCTCAGATTCTGAAACAAATTTTTTTATTTTTTCAACCTTTTTATCAACTTTTTCAACTGCTTTTTCAGCCTTTTTATCATACCTAGTTGAAACTTTATTTTGCCTTTTAACGATTTTATTTTCTTTAGATTCAAACTTTTGCTTTAACTTGCTCTCTTTTTTTGCATATTTACCACTCATTTTTTCTTTTTTTTCATTATAAGCTTGAACTAAATCATCATTCTTTTTATTTTCCAAACTTTCAACTCTGGCTTGTTTTTTTGCCTTTATTTTTTCTATATCTTTTTTAACACCATCTTGAAGCGATGCAATTCTTTCGCTTTTTAAAAATAATTTTTTAATATTAACTCTATGCGCCCACAAATCAAAAAGAATAATAAGCCAAACAAAAATCAATAACTCAACCACTTGATAATTTTGTTCTCTAAACGTTTCAAAAACAGCACTTGATAAAATAAATAAGAAACTTGTTAAACTTCCAATTTTTACAAAAATAAAGAAAATTAAACTTGCCCCAAAAACACATAATGAAAATATTGGATTAGCAACAAAGAACACGCCAACCGAGCTTGCAATACCTTTTCCACCCTTAAAACCATAAAAAACTGGAAAAATATGCCCTAAAACAGCTGAAAAACCCGTTACATATAAAGCAATTTTACTATAAGGCATCGCTTCAACTCCACCAAACACATAAAATGCAATTAAGGAAGGAACTGCAGCTTTAACAGCATCAACCACCAATGTTACAACACCCATAATTGCACCTTGTGTTCGAAGCATATTCATTGTGCCAGGATTTCCACTATTATTTGATTCATCTTTTGCTATTAAAACGCCTTTTTTTATTTTTATTGATGTTATTATTCTTGAGATGCTAAAATTACCACACAAATACCCCAATAAAATAAAACCTATAATTTTATATAACATTAAACAACACCCCTAATTATTCGTTATTCTCACCCTTACTTTTTATAACCAATTTGATAGGCGTTCCAGAATAATCAACCGCCTTACGAATACAATTTTCCAAATATCTCTCGTATGAAAAATGAACTAAAGTTTTATCATTAACAAAGAAAACAAATGTTGGAGGCTTAACATCAGCTTGAGTCATATAGTAAATTTTACACCTTCTTCCACTTTTTAAAGGTGGCTCATTGGTTAAAACAGCCTCTTGCAAAATGTTATTTAAAACGCTAGTTGAAATTCTTCTATTTGCATTTTCATACACCTTTTCAACCGTATCCATAACCTTGTTTACTCTTTGACCACTCAACGCTGAAATATATAATGGTTCAAAATAACTCATAAACTTCAAGTCTTCTGCTAGTTTTTCATTATACCTATTAATTGTTTTATCATCTTTTTCAACAAGATCCCACTTATTCATTATTATAACACTTGGCTTACCTTGCTCATGAACATACCCAGCAATTCTAACATCCTGCTCTGTTAAACCATCATTACAATCAACCACCATCAACACAACATCTGCTCTTCTAACAGCTTCAAATGCTCTTATAACACTATACAACTCAACACTTTCGGCTTCTATTGATCTTTTTCTTCTAATTCCAGCAGTGTCTATTAAAATATATTCCCTTCCATTATATTTAAAAGGCGTATCAATTGCATCTCTTGTTGTTCCAGCAACATCACTAACCATAACTCTAGTAGAACCTGTTAAACGATTTAATAATGAGCTTTTTCCTGCATTTGGTTTTCCAACAATTGCAATTTTTATTTTTTCTTTATCTTCCTCAGGAGAAACCCTAACCTTAAACTTGCTCACAACAACATCAAGCATATCCCCTAAACCATATGATTGCTCAGCACTTATTGCAATTGGCTCACCTAAGCCCAATTCATAAAACTCATATGATTTTTCTAACTCATTATTATCTAATTTATTTACAACTAAAACAACTGGAACATTGTATTTACGCAAAAAATTAGCAGCATCATGATCTGCAGGAACTAAACCTTCTTTACCATCAACCAACATAACAACAACATCTGCCAATTCAACAGCCAATTCTGCTTGACGAGTTATATTAAGTTGAAAATCAGATTTATTCTTAACATCTAACCCACCAGTGTCAACCAATGAAAAAGCATAACCACACCACTCAGCATCACCATAAATCCTATCCCTTGTAACACCTGGCTCATCTTTAACAATACTAATTCTTTTGCCACATAATTTATTAAATAATGTGCTTTTACCAACGTTTGGCCTTCCAACTATTGCAACTAAAGGTTTTTCCATAAAATCCTCTTTCATTATAATTTTGAATTATTATAACATATTTATTAATTAAAACAATCATAATTTAAGAATAAATAAAAAATATCGCAATCGCGATATTCCTTTTTTTACTTACTTTTCAAATGTTTTTTATCAATATAATAATTAATAACAAATGCGCCAACAATCAAACCCATAATTATAACAACAATCATAACAGCTTGAAAAGCACCACCATTAGCATTCTTTTTGTTTAAATTTTCAATATTTGTTATCAGCGTTTCTTCGCTATTTTCTGAACCATTAATAGTTAACTCCCCACTTTCTTCATTCACAGTTGTTTCAAAAAGCATAGTATTTATAACATCACATAAAGGAGCAACACTTTTCATAACTAAATCTTTTTCAACTAAATGACTCCCCATTTCAAACAATATACTTTTGCCATATAAATTTTGATTATAGTGCCCTTTACCAAAATAAATATCTTTTATTAACCATGGATACATTTCATTGGCTACTCCCATAATATATGTTGCAAATTCTTCATTAGTTTTATTATTAGAATTCCCTAAACCCACAACCATTCTAACCATACATTTATCGGAACCATTAACATTATTCACATAAGATTTTCTACTTGCACCATCTCTATGTATATCAAAAATAGCATCTGGTTCATATTCCTTTAATAACCTAGTTGCTGTTGACTTACTTCTAGAGTATGCACTAGTATCATGTGGAATGTGCAATGTTTCATCTAAAACAACATCAATATTGTGTTTATTTAGTTCAGACTTTATCTTTTTAGCAACATCATGAATCCCACCCTTACCATAAACACTATCAACACCATCTCCAGTCAAATAACTTTCATCATTATGAGTTAAATACAAACATATTTTTTTTGAAATATTATTAATTTTTTTAGGGCCATAGTAGGTTCTAACATTAGGTTTTTTAACCTGCTCAATAAACTTCGCAACTCCAGATTTGTTAATCTCATCAACTTTAATAATTTCATACTTAAAAAAATCTTTAGATATGTAAACATCTCCTACACTTATCTCGTTTCTCTCAAACAAAATTCGCCCATTTTCATCGGAAACCACATACACACTTTCACTAGACACTGCATAGCAATCAACTTCTTCAACCCCTACCACAAAACACATTAAAACACAAACAAAAAGTAT
>JAZUCB010000186.1:0-2675 GCA_045638985.1 Clostridia bacterium | reverse complement strand
CTAGGGTTTGGTGCTTCAGAACTATACTCGCAAATATTATGATTAATATAATAAATATTGTCAGTAAAATTTTGTACTACACTAGCATATTTACTGGCAACATTATTATTTATTAAGATTGTTTTAATATCTTTAATTCGCTCTAAAATAACTTTTTCTGTTTCTAAAAAACACTCATTATAAATTACTGAATATTTTTTAGTTTGAATTTTTTTTATATGCGAAATTAATTTATTTGTTTTACTCTCAATAACCATAAAAACTATTTATTTAAAGCATTTTTAGCATTGTTAACTAATTCAGCAAAAGCTTTTTCATCAGTTGCTGCAATATCAGCTAAAACTTTTCTATTTAAGTTGATATTAGCAAGTTTTAAACCATGCATAAATTGACTGTAATTAATATCATTAGCACGGCATCCAGCATTGATTCTTGCAATCCATAAAGAACGGAAATCTCTTTTTCTTAATCTTCTTCCAATATAAGCATATTTTCCGCTTTTCATAACAGCTTGGCGAGCAACTCTATATAATTTGCTTCTTCCACCCCAATAACCTTTAGCTGCTTTTAATATTTTTCTTCTCTTTTTAACTGCATTAACTGCTCTTTTAATTCTCATATTAATTCTCCTTTATATTACGCGCCTAATAGTGTTCTGATTGTTTTTTCATTAGATGAAGAAACGTAAGTTGCTTTACCTAATTGTCTTTTTCTATCTTTACTTTTCTTTGTTAAGATATGACGATGATTTTGTTTATTTCTTTTAATTAACCCAGACTTTTTTAATACAAATCTCTTTTTTGAAGCTGAGTGTGTTTTTTGTTTTGGCATAAATAGTTACCTTCCTTTTTAATCTTTATTTTTTGTGTTTATTGGTGATAAAACCATTATTATTTGACGGCCATTAAGTTCTGGTTTGCTAGAAATAACGCAAACGTCTTTTAAAAGTTCATAAAACTTTTCCATAATAGGCATTCCATTTTGAGGATTTGCAAGTTGCCTACCAAACATTCTTAAAGAAACTTTAACTTTATCGCCAGCCATTAAAAACTTTCTAACATTTTTAGCTTTAAAAGCCATATCGTTATCTTGAATGTTTAAGCTTAATTGCATTCCTTTAATTTCAGATACTTTTTGCTTTTTCTTTGCATCTTTTTCTCTTTTAGCCATATCAAAACGATGCTTACCATAATCCATAATTCTACAAACAGGTGGAGCCGCATTTGGTGAAATTAAAACCAAATCCAATTCAGCATTTTCTGCTTGCTCAACAGCGAAACTTAATTCAACAATTCCTGCTGGTGTTCCGTCAGCATTAATCAATCTAACTGGGCTAACGGTTATTTGATCATTAATTAATAAATCTTTAATAGTGGTATACCCCCATAAATATAATTTAAAAGAAAAAGTGAGACATAATCCCACTTCTCGCAAAAAAATAAACTAAATTTTGCATACCAATCTGAATAACAAACGTTTTCGAATGGTGAGAAGTGTTTCTTCTACTTAATCTAACGCAAGTAATTATACTATCAGATTGATATTTTGTCAATACTTTTAAACATATTTTAACTATTATTTTATAGTTATTTTTTTAAAATTAAACAACATATTGATCAACCATGTTATCAATGTAAAGAGCAAATCCTTTACTAGCATCATTTAGAAAAACATGAGTTATTGCCCCAATCAGTTTTCCATTTTGAATTATAGGACTACCACTCATTCCCTGAACGATTCCACCTGTTAATTTTAACAACTCTTTATCAATAACTCTAACAACCATATTTTTATCGTTTTTTCCTGGTTGGTAATTAGTTTTAATTATTTCAATATCAAATTCACTAATTTCTCTACCATTAACACAACATAATATTTTTGCCTTTCCATGCTTAACAAACTCTCTTCCCCCTAACTCAATCTCAAATCTTCCATCTTGCAAAGTTGAACCAGGCAAAACATTCCCAAAAACTCCATACTTATTATTTAAAATTATATCACCCTGCGGTTCCTGACTGGTTGAAAAAGTTCCAAGCAATTGACCAGCATTATTTCCTTCTGCCTCTTTAACACCTAAAACACTACAATTATAAATCCTGCCATTTTCAACATCGAAGCCGTTTGTTGTTTTTTCTGTGTTAATAGGATGACCTAAAGCACCATATGTTTTTTGAGCATCATTAATATATGTTAAAGTTCCAATTCCTAAAACATTATCTTTAAGCCATAAACCAAGGTTATAACTATTGGATTGAACATCTTTTTCCGGTTTTATATTTAACTCACATAGAACATTGTTTCTTAAAACAGAAATTTTAACTAATCTATCTTCTTTAATTTCACTTAAATAATTAATTATCGTATTTATACTTTCAACATTAATATCATCTATTTTAGTTATAATATCACCAATTTGCAGTTCAGACTTTTCAATTGGATTAACTAAACCAGCATTGGTTAAAACATAACTACCACCAACAACAATTGCACCTTTACTATGAATATCAAACCCAATACAATTTCCACCAACGATATATTTATCATTATCATTAGTAACAGAAACTTTTAAGTTTTTAATGTTAAATAAATTAAATAATTTGTAATTTATAATAATTTCATCAATACCACTCTCATTTTCAGCCATAACAATATAATTTGTTTTATATAAAATATTA
>JAZUCB010000185.1:0-5666 GCA_045638985.1 Clostridia bacterium | reverse complement strand
TTAAAGTTTTCACTAAGTAGGCTTCCAATTTCTTCTTCTAGCCCGTTATCTATTTCTAAATAAATTTTTCCATTTGGATTTAAATATTGGGGTGATGCTTTAATAATTTCACGATAAAACACCATTCCATCAGCCCCACCATCAAGAGCCAAAATTGGATCATGATTTAAAACTTCTTTTTCTAAATTTTTAATAACATCACTTTTTATATATGGTGGATTGCTCACAATAATATCAAACTTATCATCAACATTTTCAAATAAATTCGACTTTATTATTTTAACATCAATATTATTTATTTTTGCATTTTTAGTTGCATTTTCTATTGCGTAATCCGACACATCACATAATGTTACATCAAAATTTTTGGCTTTTGCAAGAGAAATACCAATGCACCCACTTCCCGAACACATATCTAAAACCTTTAAGCTTCCACTATTTTCTTTTGCGATCATATCAACCAAAATTTCTGTTTCTTGCCTTGGAGTTAGAACGTTATCGGAATATTCAAAAACGCAATCATAAAACTCTGTTACCCCTATTATTTTTTCAATAGGTTCTCCATTTGCTTTGCGATTAATGCAATCAATAAATTTATTATATTCCTCATCAGTTAATTCATTTGTTTCTTTGCCATTTAAAACAAAAAACATTAATTGCTCAATTATTTTATTGCAATTATTATAATTTGCACTTATTAAAATTTCTTTTGCTTTTAATTTGGCTTTAACTATTTCCATTAACTTTCTCTTTTTTAAACAAAAAACACTTTAAAGCGAGTTTTCTCCTATAAAGTGTTTTACGAAAAATAAGGCATATATAAATATGCCTTAAAATTAAACTAATCTAAATTGTATTTTTTCTTGAATTTTTCAACTCTACCAGCAGTGTCTACTAGTTTATGTTTACCAGTGAAGAATGGATGGCACACATTGCAAACATCTATATTTAATTTATCACCTTTAATAGTTGAAGAAGTTGTGAATTTATTTCCGCAGGCGCAAGTTACTTCAACTTCATGATAATCTGGATGAATATCTCTCATATTTTTCCCCTTTGCTCTAGTATTTGTTAGCCATACACAACATTCTGCAATGGTCCAACAGTTTCGCAGTATGAGTATTATATAATAAACCTCAATGCAAGTCAAGATTATTTTTTTATTTTGTTAACATTTTTTTAATAATATCATATAAATCCCCTGCCCCTAAAACCAAAATAACATCAAAATTCTTTGCATTATGATTTAAATATGAAAAAAGTTTGTTTTCATCATAAAAAACTCTTTTATTTAAGTTTTTGCAACCATTAAAAATAACTTTTTCACACCCCTTTTCATCATAGGGTTCTCTTGCAGGATAAGTTTTAAAAAAACATATTTCCTTTGCATCTTCAAAACAATTTTCAAACTCCTTTTTTAATGATTTTGTTCTTGAATAAGTGTGTGGCTGAAAAACGCACAAAATTTTATTATAAATTGATTTTGAACCTTTCAAACTTTCTTTTATTTCTGTTGGGTGATGAGCATAATCTGCCACCAAAGGAACACCATTAATTTCTCCTAGCTTTTCATTTCTTCTTTCAACCCCATTAAAGTTTAACAAACCTTTACCAATTAAATTATTACTAATATTGAATTGATAAGCCATAACTATAGCAAGCAACGCATTTTTAATATTAAATTCTTGCGTTAAGTATATTTCATATTCCCCAATAAGGTTAGAATAATTAAAAACAGCAAATCTTGTTTTATATTTTTCTTGTTTTATAATTTTATAATTATATTCAAAGGTAAAATCATCTCCACAATTAATAATCTTTTTTGCATCAATATTTTTTAAAAATTCATTTTTATAAGTCACAACCCTTTGTTTAACATTGCTTGCAAATTTTATAAAAGCATTTTGCAGATTTTCAAAAGTTTTATAATAATCCAAATGGTCCGCCTCAATATTGGTTATTATTGAATAACCTGAATTTAAAAACTTAAAACTTTCTCTATATTCGCAAGCCTCACAAATAAAGAGTTTATTTTCACCTATTATAAAATTAGAAAGTCCTCTAATATTTCCACCTATTGATATAGTTGGATTTAATTGGGTTTGCATCATTATCCCACTTAAAATTGCAGTGGTTGTTGTTTTTCCATGAGTGCCAGCAATTGAAATACAAACATTAAACAATTTTGAAATTTCTCCTAAAAACTCTGAGCGCTCCATGATTAATATGCCCAACATCTTTGCTCTAATTATTTCAGGATTATCATCTTTAATTGCTCCTGAATAAACAACTAAGTTTATTTCATTAGTTATATTATTTGCATGATGCTTTAAATGAAAGTTCAACCCCTTTTTTATAAGTTCTTCAATGTTTGAATTTTTGGAAATATCTGAACCAGAAACGTGATACCCATTAACCAATAAAAAAGAGGCAAGCCCACTCATGCTTATGCCCCCAACCCCAATCATATGAATATTTTTATATTTTTTTAAATTAAACTTTATCATAAATTTATATATGAAAGTATATTAAAAAAGTTGTGTTGTTTTATTTTTTTTTGATATAATGAAATTACTAAATTATAAGGAGATAACTAAATTGAAAATTACTGACGTTAGAATTAGATTAATGCAAAGAGAAGATAGCAAACTTAAAGCAGTTGCATCTATCACATTCGATGAATGCTTCGTTGTTCACGACATCAAAGTTTTAGAAGGAAATCAAGGATTATTCGTTAGAATGCCTCACAGACAAACTAACGATGGTGAATATAAAGATATTGCTCACCCTCTTAACACTCCAACAAGAGAAGAAATTAACAAAATGGTTCTTGCTAAATACGAAGAAGAACTTGCAAAACCAAAAGCTGAATAATAAAAATCAAAACTCCACAACGTTGTGGAGTTTTTTTTTAACAAATAATCACTTTTTGCCCCTATTTCAAACAAAAAAAACTACGCTAATCGTAGTTTTTTTTGTTTATTAATAAACATTAACAGTTGAATTGCTTGTTCTAGCACCATATAAGTCGTTTTTATAAACTTTAGATCCACTTACTTCGAAGCTTCCAACGAATAAAGCTTTTCCATCTGCACTTTTATAGATATTTAATGTTCCACCGTTCATAACAACACCAACTAATCCACCAGCATAAACTGTTCCAGAGAAACCAACGAAGATATCTCCAAGGCTTCTAACTTTGCTATTATTTGATGCTGAGTTAATTGTTACTGTTCCTGTGCAAGCGCCGATTACTCCACCTGCATAAGCAACACCTGAACCAGTTACATAAATTCTATATAAATGTTCACTATACATTGCTGGATCAATAGTGCTAGTAATATTAATATTCTTAGCATAACCAACTAAGCCACCAACTGCTAAATCTCCATCGCAACTATGAACATCGATTTCTTCAATTGTTTTGCTGTTTCCTTTAATAATGAATGGAGCTGAACTTTCTGCAATAACGCTTCCAACTAAGCCACCAACGTAGCTCATGCTTCCACCACCATTTTGCAAGATAATTGTTGTGTTGTTAATGCAGTTATTAATAATTGATGAATTTGATTTGTTAGTTGTGATAATTGAACCAATTAATCCACCAACATATCTTAAGTTTGTTGCAACATTTTTAGAAAGTTTAATATCCATTTTGTTTAATGAAGTTGATAAGTTATCTAATTCAACGTATCCAGCACCATCATAGCAAGCAAGTGCACCACCTGCATACATTGATCTTGCTCTTAAGTTTTCATTAATAATAATTTTGCCTTCATATGTTGAGCTTGCAATATATAATTTAACTGTGTCGTTTGATAAAGCTAAAATGTTACTTGCATGAGCATTGTTAAACTCAGAATTTGCTCTAATAACGCATGCTTGATCATTTGAAGCATATGTGATTTTTGTTGTTTGGTTGTTTGAATAACCAACAATTCCACCAGCAATAGCAAAGCCACTGCCATTTAAGTAAACATCTTTTTCTTGGTTAGAAGTGATGTTTGCTTTGTTTCCAACATATGATAATTCAACAAGAGTTCCTTGAGCGCTAGCACCAATAATTCCACCAGCATAGCTTGCGTTTGTTCCACTTGAAATAATAACGCCAGTGTTATATAAACGAGCACTTGAAGTTCCTTTAATTGAAGTGTTGTTAGATGCTAAACCAATGAATCCACCAACATATGCACTGCTTGATGCACCATTAGCATTAACAGTAATGTTTCCGCTTGAAGATGAAGTTGAAACAACTGCACCACTTGAGTTTCCGATTAATCCACCAACTCTAACGAAATCTTTAGTTGATTTAACATTTATTTTTCCGCTATTAGTTGATTTGCTTAATGTTAAGTCTTTTGCTTTTCCTGCGATTCCACCAACAAATTCAACAGAATCTGAATCAATTGTTATATCAGCAGTGTTTTGACATTCAATAATTTGAGATGAAGTGCTAACATAGCCAGCGATTCCACCAACAATATTGCCTGAAGTGATTTTTCCTGAAACAACGCTCTTTTCAATTTTTCCACCAGCTAAGCATTGAGCAATTCCACCGAAATAGTTATAATCTGCAGTTCCTTGAGGGAATGCAACTTTCATATTTTTAACGCTACCTAAAAGGTTAACAAACATTGATAAACCTTTAGTGTTGAATGTGATAGTTTTATTGTTACCATCAAAGTTGCCATAGAATGCAACAACTTGATTAACACAACAAGAAGTTCCAATAGTTAAGTTTTCCATTTGTTTGAAAGAATAAACATTATTATTTACTTTTTCTTTTTGAGATAAGCAAACAACTAAATTATTCCAATCAGCAAGGCTTTTGATTGCAACTGGGCTTGATGTTGTGCCAGCGCCTGAATAGTTATATTTAGCAACTAAATCGCAATTTGAATTAATTTCTGCATTCATTGCGCTTGAGCTATTATAAGAAGTTCCATTTAAAACAAATGAATAATTTGAATAACCATTATATAATGCTGTGTAAGTTAAAGTTTGAGTTGTGTTTGTTGGAGAAACAATTTTAAATTCAACAACTGCAACTCCATTTGAATTTGATTTTAAAGATTTAGTGATTTTGCTTCCTTCTTTAACTGTTATAGTTTTAATAGCTGAACTTTTTTCATTTGAAGTTAAAGTTGAACCAAAATTAAATGTGTAGTTAGCATTTTTGTATGTATTGCTAACCCAGTAATCGTTATTTGGTAAGTTTGATTTTAAAGTTAAAGTGAAATCTTTATAAACTGGAGCATTTTGAGTCCATTTTGCGTAAAGTTTAATATTGCTATTAATATTAACAACTGTTGAAGAGTAAACTCTATTAACGAATGAGCTTTCTAAATACCAACCAGCAAATGTGTAACCTGATTTTGATGGAGTTGGTAATGTTCCAAATGTTTCACCAACAACAACTTTTTTAGAAGCTGTTGTGTTTCCTGATGTTGCACCGTTATATTCGAATGTAACAACGTATTCAACTTTCACAGGAGCATTTTGAGTCCATTTTGCGTAAAGTTTAATGTTGCTATTAATATTAACAACTGTTGAAGAATAAACTCTATTAACGAATGAGCTTTCTAAATACCAACCAGCAAATGTGTAACCTGATTTTGATGGAGTTGGTAATGTTCCAAATGTTTCACCAACAACAACCTTTTTAG
>JAZUCB010000184.1:0-1105 GCA_045638985.1 Clostridia bacterium | reverse complement strand
AACTTTAACATGATTTCATGTTAGAGTTTTTTATTGTTTTATTTAATTTAAAAGAAATAAACATTATGTTAGTTGTTGGAGAAATTTGCCAGAATAAAAAAGAAAATGACAAAAAATAAATATGACTTCAAAAATTATAACATTCGAATAAATATTTTCGAAAAAATTTAAAAAATTATAATTGTAATTGAGTTAAACATCGCCTAATTTCTCATCTTTTTTGTTTATTTGATTTAAATGGTTGACAATGCAAGGCATAAAGTATAAAATTGACTTGTTACAATTATATTAATTGTTTTTAAGGAGAAAACTGCGTTATGAAAGGCAAAATTAATTTAAAATCAAACAAAAACATTTTCGTTTCATTATTGTTGATTTTTGCATTACTTATCTCTCCAGTTACTAGTTTATTTAAGTATATCGGAAAAGTTTTTGCATCTTCTTCAACAATTAGTGATATCAACGGAGAAACATTAAGCGTTAAGAATTTTAATGGTTCCGTTAAATTTGATCACTTCTATAATCTTCCAGGTTTTAGATTTGGTGGCACTGATTATACTTATGCAGATAGAAATTCATTATCTGATGGCTGGAGTGTTAAATATGTTATAACTTCACCTCTAGGAAAATCAGTTGAACCCACTTCAAATAATGGTGTTTATGGATTTAAAGCTAATATTAAAGGTATTTATAGATTATCTTTATTAGCTGTTAAAGATGGAGTTATTTCAACAGAAATTAAAAATTTAAGAATTGATGTTGTTGATGCTGATGTTAGCATTGCTTATCCTGAAAATTCTGAATTTGTTATTCCAAATAAAGTTCCAGCTGGAGCATCTGTTTTAATTCCTGCACCTATTGTTAATAATCCAGATAATATTGATTTAACTGGCTATACTTTAGATGTTAGAGTTAAAGCTAAAGATCAAAACTTTGAAGATGTTCAAGCTCTTGTGTTAAAAACTCAAGGTGAAAAACAATATTACGAATATGTTCCTGCTAGTGGAGCAACAAATGGTATTTATGAAGTTAGATATCAATATAAAGAAGGGGAAACTGTTGTTTCTTCAATTAATAAAACATTTGAATACACTTCAGATGCTTC
>JAZUCB010000183.1:0-2939 GCA_045638985.1 Clostridia bacterium | reverse complement strand
TTTCTTTTTGTTTTTCTTAGAATTGTAGTCAGATATTGCTTTTTCAATTGCTTCTTTTGCTAAAACACTACAATGAATTTTTTGAGTTGGCAAACCACCTAACGAATCAATTATATCTTGATTTTTAAATTCTAAAGCTTCAGCAACTGTTTTACCTTTAATCATCTCAGTTGCAACTGATGAAGTAACAATAGCAGCTGCGCAACCAAAAGTCTCAAAACTGGCATCTTCAATAACTTCATCTTCATTAATTTTTAAATACATTTTCATTATATCGCCACAAGCTTGATTTCCAACCATACCAATAGCATTAGCATCTTTTAACGAGCCAACATTTTTAGGATTTTTAAATATCTCCATCACTTTTTCATTATACATAAAATAACCTCATTTATTTATTTTTCTTAGATAATTTTAAAGGACTCATCACCCTTAATCTTTCAACAATTTCAACCAACTTTTCAATAACAAAATCAACATCATATGTTGTTATATCTGGCGAAAATGAAAATCTTATTGCACCATTTATTAACTCATGTGTTAACCCCATTGCTTTTAAAACATGACTCTTTTCAAGAGATCCTGAAGCACATGCAGATCCAGTTGAAACTGCAATGCCTTCCATATCTAGCAACATTAAAATACTTTCACCCTCAATTGCTTTAAAACTAACATTAACAATTCCTGGAGCTTTTTGATTTAAATTACCATTAATTTCAATATTAGGAATAGAATATTTTAATTTATTTATAAAATAGTTTGTTATGTTATAAATTGATTTTTGAGCAGCTTCCATAGTTAGTTTATTAATTTCCATTGCCTTTCCAAAACCAACAATACCTGCAACATTAGTTGTTCCACCACGCTTATTCATTTCTTGCTCTCCACCAAGCATAATCTTCTTTATTGGAGTTCCTTTCTTAATATATAAAGCACCAACCCCCTTAGGACCATGAATTTTATGCGCAGACATCGATAACAAATCAATACACATATCTTTAACATCAAAATTAAAAACGCTCATTGCTTGAACAGCATCAGTATGGAAGCAAGCGCCAAAATGCTTAACTGTTTCACCAATAGCTTTAATATTTTGAATAGTTCCAACTTCATTATTAACACTCATTATTGAAACTAAAATAGTATCTTTTCTTAAATTATGCAACAAATCAGATAATGAAATCATACCCGTTGAATCAACTGGTAAATATGTTACCTCAAAGCCTTCTTTTTCCAATTCCTTGCAAGTATCAATAACGCTGTGGTGCTCAATCTGAGATGTGATTATATGCTTACCTTTAGATTGATTAGCATATGCAATCCCTTTTAAAGCCCAATTATTTGCTTCAGTGCCTCCAGAAGTAAAATAAATTTCTGAACTAGAAGCACCAATAGATTTTGCTATAACATCTCTAGCATTATCAACTCCAGCACTAGCTTCTCTACCAAAAGAATGCAAACTATTAGAATTTCCATATATATTTGTTAAATACGGCATCATTTCATTTAAAACTTCTCCACCAAGAGATGTTGTTGCAGCATTATCTAAATAAATTCTCTTACTCATATTTTCCCCTTATCATATCATTTAATGTAAATGAATCAAACATTATATTTATTTTTGAATATAAAAAATTAAAAATTGTTTTATTAGGACACTTTAAATTTGAACACGATCCAGAATTGCAATCAGCTAAATACAGTTCTCCTTCCAAAGACCTTAATATTTCACCAATTGAAATTTGATCTGCAGATCTTGAAAGAATATAACCGCCTGTTGCACCTCTTGAAGAAACAACTAAATTAGCCTTTTTTAATAATGATAATATTTTCTCTAAATACGAAGTTGAAATTTGCGTTAACTTAGACAAATTTGAAACACTCATCGTTTCACCTTCCGGTTGCGTTGCAATGAAATAAATTGCCTTTAAACCATATCTACCCTTTGTTGATAATTTCATTTTTTAATTCCTACCATTTTAGTCTGAATTATTTTAACACCGAAACTTAACGTTGTCAATAAAAAAATAAACCTTATATAAAGGTTCATTTTAATAAATAAAATATTAAACTAAATATTTGGATAACCCAACAGAATATCAGGTAATTTTGAATATGTAATTTCAACTTTATGCAAAGCTCTTGAAATCATAATAAACAACAACTTATTATCATAATCAGTTTTAAAATTATCATCAGAAACATCAAAACAAATAACAGCATCAAATTCCATACCCTTACTATTAAATGCAGACAAAATAACAGTATCAGATTTAATTGTTTCAAAGCTATTAGATATCAATTGAATCTCACCATCATTTATTTGATTAAATAGATTAATTGCCTGCTTATTAGTTTTAGTGATTATAGCGATTGACTTATATTTAGATTTTAAATTATCAACATGTTGTTTTAATTGCTTCACAACATCATTATCAAACAAAACAAACTCAGGCTTATCACCATCTCTTAAAACAACATCTTTAGAATTGGATTTATTAACAAAATTATATAAATCAGCAATCTGTCGTGTTGGCCTATAACTTTTTGTTAAATTTAAACGCAAAACATCATCGCAAATTATCTTGTCAACACAATCAAAATTCTTACTTACATAATCTGAAATAATTGATTGCTGAATATCTCCCAATAATGTTTTTGGGCATTTAAAAATTTTTGAAATTATATACAACTGAACAGCTGAGTAATCTTGAACCTCATCAACTAATAAATGCTTTACATGCGAATAATTTGGAAAACCAAACAAAGTTGCCTTTATTAAAAATATTGCTGAAGCATCCTCATTTTTAATCTTTCCATTTAATAAAGAAAATTTCATATTTAATAATTCTAAGAATTGAGAATATAACTTAAAAACATTTTTTTCTTTAAACATAGAATATAGAGCAGTGAAAATTTGTTTTTTAATCATTTTTATT
>JAZUCB010000182.1:0-5760 GCA_045638985.1 Clostridia bacterium | reverse complement strand
TTGCAACTTTATCAAAAGCCTCACCAATAGCATCATCATGCGTTGTTGCAACCAATTCATTATTAACATAATCTTTAACATTAACCAAAGCTGTGTGACCACCACTAACAATTAAAGATGCAAAAGGAGGTTTTAAATCTTTATGTTCAATATAATTTGCACTAACGTGCGCCTTAATATGATTAACTTTAATTAATGGTAATTGCAAAGCATATGCCAAAGATTTAGCATATGTAACGCTAACCATTAAAGCCCCCATTAATCCTGCACCATAAGTAACAGCAACAGCATCAATATCACTAAAGTTAAAACTCGAATTATGCAAAACTGTTTGTAACATGTTGCTTATTGACAATAAGTGGTTTCTACTTGCCACTTCTGGAACAACTCCACCAAACCTGGCATGAATATCAATTTGCGAAGAAATAGCACTTGCCAAAATCTCTTTTCCATTTTTAACAATAGCCACGCAAGTGTCATCACAACTGCTTTCAAACGCTAAAACAATAATATCTTGCTTATCTTTTAACTTATTAAATTTTTCTTTTGCAATATCAAAATATTTCATAATTATTTATTCCATTTTAAATATTCTAAAATAAACCCCTGCAGATTACCATCCATCACGTCATCTAAATTGCTAGTTTCATAATCTGTTCTTAAATCTTTAACTAAAGTATATGGGCAAAAAACATAACTTCTTATTTGGCTACCCCATTCAATTCTTTTAGCATCACCTTTTAAAGCTCTTGCCTTAGCTTTATTTTCTTCTAATTTTAAAGCAACTAGTTTACCAATAAGCATTTTCATCGCCATTTCCTTATTTTGAAGTTGGCTTCTTTCATTTTGACAACTAACAACTATCCCTGTTGGTAAATGGGTTATTCGAATGGCGCTATCTGTTGTGTTAACATGTTGCCCACCAGCACCACTGCTTCTGAACGTGTCTATTCTTATTTCATCATCTTTTATTTCAACTGAATTATTTTGCTCAATCTCTGGCATAACCTCAACCGAAGCAAAGGAAGTGTGCCTTCTCTTGTTTGCATCAAACGGGCTTATTCTAACTAGCCTATGAACACCAGTTTCTCCTTTTAAAAAACCATAAGCGTTCTCACCTGTTATTTGCAAGGTAACACTTTTATACCCAGCACCATCTCCATCAACACTATCAAGCAATTTAACTTTTAGCCTGTTTTTTTCTGCATACAAAACATACATTCTATAAAGCATACTAACCCAATCGCAAGCCTCTGTTCCACCAGCACCACTATGAATCTTCAGCATGCAATTATTAGCGTCATATTCGCCACTTAATAGTGAATTCAAAAACAACTCGTCTACTTGCATACTTAAGGAATTAACTTCGTTATCAACCTCATTTATAAGCGATTGTTCGTCTTCCATTTCACACAGATCAATAAAGTCTTTTAAACCAGAAATTTTATTTTTCAATTCATCAACTAAATTGTTTTTGTTTTCTAAAACCTTTAGTTTCTTGCCCAACTCCTGAACCTTTGAAACATCTTTAAAGATTTCAGGGTTTTCCAATTCTTTTTTAATTTCATTTAATTCTTTTTTTAATTTATCAACATCAAAGATAGTCGATAATCACATTGTAATTATCGACTATTTGTTTAAACTTCTCTTTTTGGTTGTTTAATATTAACATAATTATTTCCCACAACAATGTTTATATTTTCTTCCACTTCCGCAAGGGCAAAGTTGATTTCTTCCAACAACTTCACTTTGCTTATTTTTAACTGTTGAACTTTCACTGCTATTAGTTATAAGTTGCTGTTCCTCTTTCTTTTTTGGAGGATTTGGCCTTGTTATGTTAATTTTAAAATTAAGCAAAAACATTGCTGTTTCAGTTCTAATTTTATCAACCATATTAGCAAACAATTCAGAACTTTCTTTTTTGTATTCAACAATTGGATCATGGTTTCCATAAGCTCTTAAACCAATTTCGCTTTTTAAAACTTCCATAAAGTCAATGTGATCCATCCAAAGTGAATCAACAACTCTTAAAAGAATATCTCTTTCAACCACTTTAATATCTAAGCCTATTTCTGAAAGTTTTTCAGCCTTACTTTCATAATATCTTAAAGCCTCTTGAGCCACTAAATTTGCAACTTCTTCTGCATCTAGCCCTTCAACCATCTCCTCAGTAACATAATTAGCATCTTCAGCCAAAACTCTATTATTCAACGCGCCATTCAACGCTTCCAAATCCCAATCTTCATAAGATTTTTCATCGCTTATTTCAGTCAAAACCGAATTAATAGCAAATTCGTTAATCATATCAACAACTTCAGAATGAACATCAGCCCCTTCTAAAACCCTGTTTCTTTCAGCATAAATAATTTCTCTTTGAGTGTTATTAACATCATCAAATTTCAAAACGTTGCTTCTTGCACCAAAGTTAAATCCTTCAATCTTCCTTTGAGCATTTTCAATTTGTCTTGATAAAAACTTCATTTGGAACTGCATAGAATCATCAACTTTGAAGAAGTTTAAAACTCCTTGCATTTTGTCTCCACCAAACCTTCTCATAAGCTCATCTTCCATACTTATATAGAAAACGCTTGAACCAGGGTCTCCTTGACGTCCTGCACGACCTCTAAGCTGGTTATCAATTCTTCTGCTTTCATGCCTATCTGTTCCAATAATATGCAAGCCACCAAGAGCAATAACCTCTTTCTTTTCTTTATCAGTTTCAACCTTGAACTTTTTATAATATTCGTTATATTCTTCTCTTAATTTGTTTAACTCATCATCTTCTGTTTTTAAGAATGATGTGAAAAATTCTAATTGTTCATCTGTGCAACCTTTTTCTCTCATTTTTTGTTTAGCCAAAAACTCAGGGTTTCCGCCAAGCAAAATATCGGTTCCTCTTCCGGCCATATTTGTTGCAATAGTAACTTGCCCAATTCTTCCTGCTTGAGCAACAATCTCACTTTCTTTTTGGTGGTTCTTAGCATTCAACACATTGTGTTTTATTCCAGCCTTTTTCAACTCCTTAGAATAAAACTCACTCTTTTCAATTGTTGCAGTTCCCACCAAGATCGGCCTATTAGTTTCATGCACTCTTTTTATTTCTTCAATTATTGCATTAACCTTTGAAGCCTCTTTTGGATAAATAATATCTGCTTGATCTATTCTTCTAATAGGCAAGTTGGTTGGAATACAAACAACGTCTAGGTTATATATTTTATTAAATTCAATTTCTTCAGTTTTCGCAGTACCAGTCATACCACTAATTTTCTTATAAACTCTAAAGAAGTTTTGGAAAGTTATTGTTGCAAGGGTTTTATTTTCATCCCTAATTTCAACACCTTCTTTTGCCTCAATTGCTTGATGCAAACCATTAGAATATTTTCTTCCTTCCATCAATCTTCCAGTGAACTCATCAACAATAACAACTTCACCATCTCTAACAATATAGTTATCGTCTCTTTTCATTATGAATTGAGCCCTAATTGCATTGTTAATATGGTGGTTTAATTCGATGTTATCAATATCACTAAGGTTTTCAACACCAAAGAATCTTTCAGCCTTTTGAACACCACTTTCAGATAATCTAATAGCCTTTTCTTTTTCGTCTATTTCATAATCATCTTGCTTTAATGTTTTAGCAAACTTACTCGCCTTAACATATTCATCACTGCTCTTCATTCCTCTTCCGCTTATAATAAGAGGTGTTCTTGCTTCATCTATTAAAATAGAGTCAACCTCGTCGATAATCGCAAAGTTATAACCTCTTGCAACCTTATCTTCTTTTCTTCTAACCATGTTGTCTCTTAAGTAGTCAAAGCCAAGTTCATTATTTGTGCTATATGTTATATCACACGCATAAGCCGCTTTCTTTTGTTGAGGATTCATGTTGTGCAAACTAACACCAACTGTTAAACCTAAGAATTTAAATATTTTACCCATCCATTCAGCATCTCTTTGGGTTAAATATTCGTTAACTGTAACAATATGAACACCTTTGCCTTCAAGAGCAACTAAATATGCTGGCAAAGTTTCAACTAAGGTTTTACCTTCACCAGTTTTCATTTCAGCAATTCTTCCTTGGAACAAAGCAATACCACCTAAAATTTGAACATGATAATGCCTTAACCCCATAACCCTATCGCTAGCTTCTCTAACACACGCAAAAGCGTCTGGCAAAATATCATTTAAAGTTTCACCATTCGCCAATCTCTTTTTTAAAGTAATAGTTGTTTCTTTTAATTCTTCATCACTTTTATTTCTATATTCTTCAGAAAGTGCTTCAACTTTCTTTGCAATTTTTTCAAGTTTTTCAACATTTCTTGCGTTATCTGATTTAAATATTTTGTTAAAAATTCCCATACATATATCCTTTTAAAATTTCCACTTGCCACAATAAAAAATATGAGCAAGAAATTTCTCACTCATATTTTACTATATCTAGTTAAATTTTTCAATAATTAACCATATAAAGTTTGCGAAATTTGCACTTTATCAAACAATCTCCCAAGCTAAAATTATTTTGCCATCACTTTTGATAAACTTTTTATTAGTAAAAGTATTAATATCATCTATTAAATTCCAATTAGTGTATTCTACTGATAAATCGGCGGTAGTAAAGCTAATACCAGCAGGATTACAATATCCCCAACTTTCTGCTGTTATGTTATTATCAGTACTTATAAATAAATAATAATTACCCACCATAATTTGTGTTGCAAAGCTTTCAACATTAACATAACAATAATTAATTTCAACCGTAGAGCCTTTGCGTACTGCATCTTCAATATTTGCTATCAAACCTCCAAACTCATCAACCCTTGCTTCTGCTTCTGCAACAGGTTTCACATTCAAATCAACATAACTATAGCTTATTGATGCGTCACCCAACAATTTTGCAACTAAGCCTCCAATTCTTCTAGTTTGATCTTGTATTTTATTTACACTATTAGCAACCAATATGCCTTTGTTATAACTTTCAGAAATACTTCCCTTATTCATTAAGTAAGAAATACCACCAATTCCATAACCAGCCAATTGAGAATTATTTCCACTCTGAGAAATTAAACCAGAGTTTTGATAAACAATTCCTCCAACATACACACGAGATTTATCTCCATAACCATTAATAACTAAATTGTTTACAACGTTATTAATTGAACCCCTATTAACATAAGCAACAACACCCATTTCAAGCGCCGAATTAGTGCGACTGTCGTTAATAGTTAATCCATTTCCTGTGATATTTATATTACTAATAACTCCTTCATTTTCTAAAGCAAATAATGCAATTCTATCAATTGAATTATCACTTCCATTAATATTAACTCGCAAACTCATATCTATGTTAACATTTATGTTTCTCAACTCTCCATTATTTTTTCCAATTAATGAAGTAGCATATTTTGTTTGATTATCCACAAGAATTTCCACTCTTCTATAACCAACAATTGTTAATGTTTTATTTTTTCCATCAATAGTTCCATCAAACTCAGAAATATAAATTCCTGAAACTGAAAAATCATTAATTAATTCAAAATTCTTTTCTTTATGATTTTCAATTCTTGCAAATTCACTACCACTTGAAATCTTAAATGGTGCAACAAAGCTTCCATCTCCACCTGCAAAAGATTTGTTTTTCGCACCTGCTTGCAATGAAACTTCAGCAAACGAACTTGTTATTATTTCATCTTCCGAAACTCCAGCAACTCTTATAGATCTAATTTCATCACACATATAACATAAATAGTATTTAACACTTAT
>JAZUCB010000181.1:0-4085 GCA_045638985.1 Clostridia bacterium | reverse complement strand
GTAGAATGACCGAAACTATTAGTGATTTTTTTATTGAATTGTTTAATGGAAATGTTGTTTTGGCAACTATTATTATTGCACTTATTCCTTTGATTGAATTAAAGGGTGCAATTCCTTTTGCCACGAGCCCTGTTTTTTGGGGAGATAAAGCCCTTACTGTTTGGGGCTCATTTCTTTATGCATCAATAGGTTGCTTTATTATTACTGCCATTATCGCACTAGTGTTTAAGCCAATTTATATTTACATTAAAGATAAAAAGTTTTTCAAATCAATTGTTGATTTTTTCACTTCAAGTGCGAAAAAGAAAACTGCAGAAATAGAGCAAGATGCTAAAGTTAAAAGTGAAAGAAAACAATTTTGGATTAAATTAATTTCAGTATTCGCTTTTGTTGCAATTCCAGTTCCAGGAACTGGGGTATACACTGGCACTTGTTTAGCCGTTTTATTAGGTTTAAATTTCTGGCAAACAATTTTAAGTGTTACTTTAGGGAATTTAGTTGCAGGGATTATTATTACCACAATTTGTGCAATATTCCCAGAGTTCACAACAATCATTTTAATTGTTTTCTTAGCTTTAGTGCTTGCGCTTTTAATTTATAGAATTGTTGTTCATTTTGCGAAAAAGAGAATAAAGGCTAATCAAACTGTTGAAGAAACAAATGATAAAAACTAATTTAATTAGTTTAGGAGGAAGGAATTGGATATAAACATAATAAATTGGATTCATTCCAATTTGCATGGCTCAGATTTTATAAATCAACTAGTTAAATGGATAACTTTTTTAGGCGATTATGGAATAGTTTGGATAACGTTAGCTTTTATATTGATTTTATTTAAGAAAACACGCAAAGCCGGAATTATGGTTTTGATTAGCGCTGGGGCAACAGTTGTTGTTAATAGTGCAATATTAAAAATGATTTTTAATAGACCTCGTCCTTTTGTTGGAAATGAGGAGTTGGTATCTTTTATTAATAGTATTGGAATGGAATTGCCAGATGGTGCAAGTTTTCCTAGTGGACATGCATTTGTTTCGTTCTGTTGCGCAATGGTTTTAACATTGCAACTTAGAAAAAAGTGGCCGTTTATTTATATTTTATCAAGTGCAATTGCATTAAGTAGAGTGTTCTTATGTGTACATTACCCAACCGATATTCTTGCAGGCATGGTGTTTGGTTCGGCTATGGGCGTTGCAATTTACTTTAGTTGTAAGTTTTTTTTTAAAAAACTTGATGAATTTGTTTTAAAGAAACGTTCTCAAAATTCTGAAAATAAAATGGTTGTTTCGGTTAAAAAAAATCCAGTGGAAACTAAAAAAGATGAAGAAAAGCCTTTGAATAATGAAGATAATGTTAAAAGAAATTCAAAAAATTCTAATAAAAAAGATGGCAAAATTGATAATCAAGAGGATAAAACTCAAAAATAAAAATATTTAAAGAAAAAACACACTAATTTTAAAGTAACATTAATAAGGTTACATATTAGTGTGTTTTTTTGTTTATTATTTATTTAAAATAAATTTAATTGTTTAGAAGTGGGTAATTAATTGGTATTTTTTACCAACGGCTTCCGCCACCTCCGCCTCCGCCACCACCGGAAAATCCGCCGCCTCCAAATGATGAACCTCCGCCACCAGAGAAACCACCAAAACTATTGCTCACGGAATGTGGGTTGTGTTTTATGCTATTTCCGGTAATATGAATTGAAATTGAGGCTAAATTATTAATTCTTGCGAAAGTGAATGGGGTTGTTGAAGTTGATGCATACCAATCTGGCGCTTCTAATGGAATAACTTCAAACTTATCCATCCATTTTTTACTTACATGAAGAACGTAAGTGTAGGGAAGAATGTTGTAATAATAACTAGGGTTTTCAAAAACTAATTTTTCTAATTGTGGTTTTTCTGCTTTTATTAAGAAATCTTTAAAGCCTAAAATTTTGCCTAAAATTTCTTTCCCGCGTTGTGTTCTTAAAAGTGGTTGGCGAATAGTAAATAAAAGCGCAACATTTGCAATGGCCATTAAAATAATTAAAATCAAGAACCATAACTTAAAACTAACCAAAGATTTTGAGCTGAAGAAGTGGTATAAATTTAAGCCAACACCAGCTATTGTTACACTAATTTGAGTTAAAGTTAGTGATAGTTCGTTTGTTTTTTCAGCTTCAAGGAAACTCACATATGGAATATAAAGAATAAAACCAGTTCCTATAATTGAAGGATAAATTGCCCACAAGAAAGTACTGGTAAATTCTGATGCAAATAGGAATATCATAAAGAAAGTTGAAATTGCTAATAATGCAAAAGATAAGCCTTTAATTAACTTTGCAGAACGTTTAATAATTTCAGATTGCCTTTCTTTTGAATTAATATCTCTCTTTAGTTTTGAAAAGAACCTATATGCAGAATTTCTTCTAAATCGCTTTTTTAAAGTTGTGCTATGAACAGTGTCTGATTCTTCAAATATATAGTCAAAGAAAGCTTTTTCGAACTTGCTATTCCCATCATATTCTGCAACTTTTTTAAGAATGAAAATCTTTTTAGTTTCCTCAGAAATTGTTAAATATCCTTTATTTGCGAAGTACACAATTAAAGATGAAATATCATTATAGTTAACTTTGCCTTTATAATTAAAAGCAAGTTCTAAACTACTCATATCTTCTGGTGGAAAGAATTCAACGGTTTTAATAACTCTATTTTTCCATTTAATTCTTAAATAGAAAATTAATGAAAGTGCTAGAATTGCTCCAAAAACTATAAAAGCAATCTTATGTAATGGAGTGAAAGATAAGTCTGTTTCCCCAACAAAATAATCTTCAGGCAATTGAATTCTAATAGTTAAACCGCTCCACGGATCCAATTGTTTTGATAAAGATCCTGAAATAACGTTTCCATCAACTTCATAGGTTAGGCCATCAGCATAGTTGCTTCCATAAGGTCCGTAATACATTCCCATGCTTTGATTGGTGTATTCAAAGTTTTTAGGCATTGTTATTTTAAACATAACATTTTCAATTATTGTGTCCCATTGATCTCCAATAATATCAAAATAGAATTCATCACCATTTTTAATTGGATCAATGCCTAAATTATAATTATAATAAATGTAGAAATAATATATACCTCTTATGTAATTGTTTGAACCAAGTTTTAAATTATAAAAATTATTTGATTCAGAATATGATGAAACATCATTAGAAATATTTGTGCCATATTCATCAAGTATTAGATATTTTACATTTGACACAACGTATCTTGATTTTGTTTTTGACCCATCAAGCCTTTCAAGGGTGTTGATTGCCGGTATTTTTCTAATTATACCATGACTACTTTCAAGAAAATTAACTCTAATTTCTTCGGTTATTTTTAAAACATTATTTTCACCAACTTTAATATCCACGTTGTAGTTTTCGATTTTATAACCACTATCGTAGTAAGAATAAGCTTCAACACTGTTTTTTGGCAAAAACATGGTTGTTATGCCCAAAAGAATAATAGCAATAAGCGTTAAGATTATTGCTATTTTTTTATAACTTGTTTTAATCATAGTTATTATTCCTTAAATTTTAAAATTCAACTTTAACATTTTTTCTTTCTTCAACATTATCAATTGCATAAAGTTCTCTTTTTTCAAACTTGAACAATTTTGCAATTATGTTTGAAGGGAATGATTGGCGTTTTGTGTTGTAATCTCTAACAACAGCATTATAATATTTTCTGCTATTAGCAATTTCAGATTCAATAGCATTTAAATCATTTTGTAAACTCATGAAGTTTGCATTTGATTTAAGCTCTGGGTATGCTTCAGAAAGTGCAAATAAGCTTTTTAATGCATTTGTGATTTGGTTGTTTGCTTGGATTTTTTGGTTAGGATCAGTTGAAGTCATTGCAAGGTTTCTTGCAGAAATAACGGCTTCAAGTGTTTCTTTTTCATGCTTAGCATAGCCTTTAACAGTTGAAACAATGTTTGGAATTAAGTCGTATCTTTTTTTAAGATAAACATCCATTGTTGAGAATGCTTCATCAACTTGAATTCTCATTTTAACTAGTTTGTTGTAAGTGCAAATAGTATATATACACATAAATTTA
>JAZUCB010000180.1:0-2627 GCA_045638985.1 Clostridia bacterium | reverse complement strand
AGATGAATTGAAATGTTACTACAAAATGTGTGATTTGTTCTTATTCCCATCAATTTTCGATACTTGTGGAATTGTTGTTCTTGAAGCCGGAAGTTTATCTTTGCCTTCCCTTGTTGCTAAAAACACTTGTGCAAGTGAATTAATAGAACACAAATTTAATGGTTTTTCTGCTGAATTAGATATCAATTCTTGGTGCAAAACTTTAAATGAGATAATTAACACTTCTAACAGTAAATATGCTGAGATTAAAACAAACGCCAAAAATACACTTAGTTCAACCTGGAAAGATTGTTCTTTAATACATCTTAATTATTATAAATTTGTTTTACTTTTACATAAAATGAAATCAAAAAATAAAATAATTTTTAAAAAATATAACACATTAAAACCTTTTAAAATTAAGTATAACCTATATAAAGGTGTTAAATTTTAATTGGTTTATAAAAAAAAAATAAAATGAGAAATCTCTCATTTTATTTTTTTATTTTATCAACATATCCACATGCGGCAATGCTTGCAACACTTCCATCGGCAACAGCCGTTGTTAATTGTCTTATAGTTTTTGTTCTGCAATCTCCAGCAACAAATATGCTTGGATTAGTTGTTAAACAAGTTTCGGTTGAAATTATATACCCTCTTTCATCCAACTCAACCAAATCTTTAAAAATATCATTTTGTGGAATTTGACCAATTGAAACAAACAAACCATCAATATTCATACGGCTTTTAACTGAATTATTAGCTGTCACTTCAATTTCTTCTAAGGAGTTTTCTCCAATTAATTGAGAAACAACAACACCTAACATAATTGAAACATTCTTTTTTGTTTTAACTTCTTCTATTAAAGATTGTTCTCCGGTTAAAAAATCTAAATTTTGCAAAATTGTTACTGATTTACATATATTTGAAAGATATATTGCACCTTGCAATGCAGAGTTTCCTCCACCAACAACAGCAACATCTTTACCTGCATAAAAATCACCATCACAAACAACGCAATAACCAACACCATTTCCAATAAATTTATCTTCATTCTCAACATTTAGCTTGCGATGTTTTGCACCTGTTGCAATAATAACTGACATTGCTTCAAAATCTCCATTATCAGTTGCAACTTTATTAATATTATTTTCTTGCGTAAGTGAAGTTACATTTGCAAACTCAACTTCAAGACCCAATGCCAACGCCTGATCAAACAATTTTTCGCCCAAATCAGCCCCAGAAATCGATTTAAATCCCGGAAAGTTGTCAACTCTTGGAGAAGAAGAAATCTGCCCTCCTATAACCGATCCTTCAATAAGCAAAACACTTTTCTTTGCTCTTAAAGCATAAATACTTGCAGTTAAACCTGCAGGGCCTCCCCCTATTACAATAATATCAAACATATTTATTCCTTATTTTCTATTTTCAATAAATGCTCTAATATTTGAAACATTAACAATCTTTTCAACTTTACCATTTTCGATAACAACCAAAGTTGGAGCTTGTTTTATTTCTAATGATTGAGCAAGCTCAATATTTTCATTTGCAACAACAGTTTTATATTGAATTCCAGCTTTATCTAAGAATGTTTTAGCCATTTTGCAGTTAGGACAAGTTGTTGAAGTAAATAAAACAATTCCATTTTCTAGTTTGTCATTTTTTTCTTCACAACAACTGCAAGATTCAGCTTTCTTATTTCCTCTAAGCACAGATTTACCAATATCGTAAGTTTTTCTTTCTTTAAATTCTTGAGATTTTCCATCATTCCAGTTTTGAACAGGTCTATAATAACCAGTAATTCTGCTATTTACTTCTGTTACTTCACCACATTCAGGACAAATTGGCTGATTTCCATTTAAATATCCATGATTTTTACAAATTGAATATGTTGGGCTTAGTGTGTAATAAGGTAGTTTATAGTTTTCAGCAATTTTTCTTACTAAGCTTGCAGCAGCCTTCCAATCAGGAAGTCTTTCTCCTAAGAATGTGTGAAAAACAGTTCCTGAAGTGTAAAGTGTTTGCAATTCATCTTGAATATCCAATGCTCTAAACACATCTTCCGTGAAACCAACTGGCAAGTGAGAGCTATTTGTGTAGTATGGTGTTTCACCATCACAACCAGCAGTTATGATTTCTGGGAATGTTTCTTTATCATGTTTTGCAAATCTATATGTTGTGCTTTCTGCTGGAGTTGCTTCTAAGTTATATAAATCACCATATTCTTCTTGGTAATTAGATAAACGTTCTCTCATATGATTTAAAACATCTTTTGCAAATTTTTGAGTTTCTTCGTGAGACAAATCAGCTCTTAACCATTTTGCATTTAAACCAACTTCGTTCATTCCTATTAAACCGATTGTTGAGAAGTGGTTTTTAAATGTTCCCAAATATCTTTTTGTGTAAGGATATAATCCAGCATCTAATAAATTAGTTACAACTGTTCTTTTGATTTTTAATGATCTAGCTGAAATATCCATTAATTTATCTAATCTATTATAGAAGTCTTCTTCATTTTCTGATTGATATGCAATTTTAGGTAAGTTAATAGTAACAACACCAACACTGCCTGTTGATTCACCACTACCAAAATAGCCTCCAGATTTCTTTCTTAATTCTCTTAAATCAAGTCTTAATCTGCAACACAT
>JAZUCB010000179.1:0-4718 GCA_045638985.1 Clostridia bacterium | reverse complement strand
ATATGTTCTTTACAAGCAATAAGTCCATAATCTCCAGTCAAATATCCTTTACCTCTTTCTCTCTTTAATTTTTTTTGAATTTTAATGATTTCTTCTAATGTTTTCATATCTGTTCCCTCCGTTTACCTTTATCTTACAGTTATAATATATACTATTTCACACTATTTGTCAACACTTTTTCAAAACTTTTTTAAATTTTTTTAAAAAAATAAAAAGAACCAATTTTAAAGGTTCTTCATAATGAAATCAATATATTCTTTTTTGGTTATTCCTAACTCTGCACAATGTTTACTTATTTTATTATTTCCTATAAGCTCATCAACAGCAATCTCACAGCATTTCCTTAAAGGCGAAATCTTTGCCACCTGACTCAGGTTCTTTGTAAGCTTGATAATTTTATCAAGTCTTGAGTTTTCTCCTCCTACTCTATCCATTACTCACCTCTAATTCCTTTCGCTTTCTAAATAAGCAGTGTCTTGTTCGTGTATGCAACCACACTTGGTGCATTTCCAGTATTTTTTAAACATCAAAGGCAAAATCCATTCAAGTTGTTTTCCTACATATTCGTGAGTTGTTGCCTGTTTACAATCTTCACAATATTTGCGTTTAAACTTAACAGCCATCACTCACCTCTCTCAATTTGGTCTAAAATTTCTCTTAATTTGTTAATGGTATTATTAGAACCAATCATTTCATTATAGTCCTGTCCATCATAACCAGTTCCATCTCCAACCCAATTAAAATTCTTATCACACCAATCTTTCAACTCCTGCACCACTTTCTTTCGTTCTTCTGCAAGTGCATCTTTTAAAGATTTGAGTGGGCAGTTTGGGTGTTTTCTCGTGGTTGGATAATAATCTACATAACCATAAGCACCTAAATTACAACAAGCACCATAATCAACATCGCTATTACAACAAGGACATTCATCACAATCACTTGGCATTGTTTCTACATAAATTTCCATTATATACAACCTCCACAACAACCTTGAGGAATATTATCATTAACAACCTGTAATATTTCTTCTTTATATTCCAAATATTCTTCTGGAATATCAACAGACCAATCGCCGTATTCTACAATTTCGTTCCAGTTGCTATCAAATGAAACATATCCTCCAGACTGCATACAACATCTTGGAAATTCAACAACTTTTCCATCAATTTCTAATGTTAAGATGCCACTACACAAGTTAGGATATGCTCCAGTATAGTTAATAAACTTAACTCTTGATATTTTATCATCTACATAAAGGTTATTCATTTTCCACCACCTCAATTTTAATTTTTACTGGTTTGCAGTTTTGTAATTGCCTTCTTTTAATTATGTAATTGGCAAAATCAACCGTCCAATACATTCTAGCAGAAAAACAATTTTCAACCCAACCAAAACTATCTTGATGATAAAACATTCTATCATCTCTTTGGATAACCCAAGCATATTCAATGTTATTCATCTGCTTTCTCCCTTTTCATTTTCTTAATAACTTCCATAAATAATTCAGCATCTTTTTGTGTTTCTTTTATTTTATCTTCCACTATTTTTGAAAGTTCATCAATAGACTTATCTGGGTTTTGCTCTTTAAAGAGAAACCATAAAACAGAGTTTTCGGTAATGAGTTCCGTTATCTCTTTATTTAACTGTTCTTTTGTTCTTGTGTCTTTTGTTTTTGTCATAGAACCAAAGCCATAACTACACCATTTCATACTACTTTTCTCCTTTGAGTGATTTGATTTGTTGGTCGATTTGGTCAACACTTAATTTATGTCCACGAATAACACCCAATAATTCGTGATAATCTTCATATTCAACAGGGTCTAACAAAACACTAGCATTATTGATTTCTTCATTGAGTTTAACTTTCACTTTTTCCAGTTTTGCGATTGCTGTTTCTTTTGCAAATTGTTTTGCACCTGAAACCATCTTGTCATATTCATCTTTTTCAACTACATAGAAATCTTTTTGCTCTTTTAAAAGTCTATTAACTTCTTCAAAACATTCAAGTTCATATTGGTCTATAATTTCGTGTTGCTCACTAAATAATTTATATAGAACTTCATATTTTCTTTCATTCTCAGCAAGTTGTTGTTTGAGTTGGTCAATGGTTTTAAATAGTTTTTCAGTTTCTTCTTTGTTTGATGTAGTTTCCATATCAAAAGAAAAATCTATTTCTTCTCGTTTCTTTTCACTCTCTGCAAGTTTGGCTTCTAGGTCGGTGATGGTTCGGTGTTGTTGGTTAAGTATTTTTGTTATTTCTTCTAAATATTCATATTTTTCATCTTTGGTGTTGTCTATAATATACCAATCAAATTCATCATATTCATCAATGAAATACTCATATCTTTCTCTATCCATTCTGTATCTCCCTTAACTTTACTTTTGCTTCTTCTTCGGTGGCGAATAAATCACAATTTCTAAACCCAAATCCAGCAATGTCATAGTAATTAACATTTTTAACACTATCTCTAATTTCAATATCTATACTTTCTATAACTGTTTTAACGGGTGCATTACAATTTTTGTAACAATGCCACACTATTTGCCCAACCTTAAACTTTGGCTCAATGCAGTTAGATAGTCGGTGTTCAAGTTGTTGTATTTTCGCATCTTTTTCTTTAAACTTTTCTTTGATATAGTTTCTATCTTCTGTGCTTAACTTGTGCAAGATTTCTTCTTTCTTACTCATCTTTCCCACCTACCTTTTCTATAAGTCCTGCTTGGATTAAGTCAAATAATGTGTCATTTATTTCCTTTTCAAAATCCCAATGGTTATAAGTTCTAATATATCTGTTTTCTAAAATAATTATATAAGGGTGAAAATTATAACAACCAGAATTGCTGTAACCATCACATCTATCTCCTACAACATAAATTCTACCCCATTTAGAAGTTATGACAGCATTATCATCACTTTTATGGTGTCTAAACCCAAACTTTTCAAGTTCTTTTAAATCAATATTATCTTTAATTTTGAGCATCTTTAACCCCCTTGTTTTAAGGCATAGATTTTACACTATGCGTGTTTTCTTGGTCTACCCCTTTTTTTCTTTGCTGGTCTACCCCTTTTCTTTTGAACTTCAATGATATTGATATATCTTCCACTTTTTTGAGTTGTTTTTTTGGTCTTTGGTTTTTCTTGTGCATAATCATTTAAAATTGCTTGTTTTCTTTGATAACAGCCCAACATTTCATCAAATTTTTCTCTATAAGTAAAATTATAATTTTTAAATTGCTCAACTGCATCTTCAACATTAGTCCACATTCCAAGATGTTCTTGCAAAAATTCTTCTTGTAATTTTTTGTTTGTAATTCCAAAAAACTTATCTTTCAACACCGCATCTCTAAATCTTAAATTACTATATACTCTTTTTTCCATTAATTTCATCTCCATTTGTTCTCTAAATTCATTACCTTGTTTTTCTAATTCATTAAACACTTTTTTTGTCTCCTCAATTTTTTTAATTTTATTAATATTAATTCTTGCAAGTGTGAACGCAAGTATTGTAGCCACAAATGAAAATCCACCCAAAACTCCAGCAATAATCCACGCTTCTAAACAATTTCCAATTAATCCTACTACTAACATTCCCAATGTGGCAAAACTCATCAAAAAGCCCATTGCAGTGTTAATTTCATTTTCTTCTTTTAATTTCTTTTTTTCTTGTTCCAAATCCATTTTTTACATCTCCTTATCTTTCTAATACATACTCTGCAAATTTAACCTTTACACCGTATCTGTTTTTTCTTGTTTTAAATGTTGTAGTAATATTATATCCCATCTTTTTTAGGTCATAAATCTTTGCTGATAGCCTTGTAATTCCAAACTCTTTAATTGCTACCCAACTTGTAATTTTACCCTTGTATTGTAAGTATTTTAAAACCATTTCAGTTTGTGTTAATCTTTCCATAAATTACCCCTTAATAAGTTCTTCTGCCTAGCACTTCTTTTTCAGCATCTGCTAGGGCTTTAAAATTAGGATACCATGCATCTCTTTGTGGATTATATTCCCCTGTTTCTTTATTTATACCATCACTGGTATATTTTTCTTCAATTTCTTTATTTTCCATAATTATTTCCCATCCTCTTTTACTAAATTCATATCTCATCTTTATTCACCTATATATTCAATTAAACCATAAACAAAACTAGCATATTCCTGATGTCTTTTCCCAAACCTCTTTAACTCACTTCTTAACTTCTTTAAAATAATCTCACTCTTGATATTACAAATTGTTTCATAATAATCACTCTTGAAAAACTTAATTACTCCCTTGATATCTTCTTTATACTTAACAACTTTATAAAAATTTGTTTCGTTCTTTAAAAATATCAATGTCTTCCTGAAATCAACTATTGCCTGCCTCACAATCCCAAATGCTAATAATTGGTAATTATCAATTTGTCTAATCTCTTGATTAATTGTTTTTATTACCATTTTTCTCTCCTACAATAATCTCAAAATCTTCCAACACTCTTTTTAAAGCATCTACATAACCCATATTATATACATCAAGCGTCCCATCTAACCTACTAATTAAATTTCCATACAACTCTTTTAAAACCTCTAATTGAACAATTATTCTTTCCATAATTCACTTTCTCCACTTTTTATTTTCTAAAGCTATCAAACCAAACTCTATATTTTTTATCATTTCTTCCATAAACTCTATATTCCTTATGCTCTTTTGAAGAACTTATTACATCAATTTCATTA
>JAZUCB010000178.1:0-1604 GCA_045638985.1 Clostridia bacterium | reverse complement strand
TGTTTTTTTAAATAAATATATATTTTCAAGAAATAATCAAAAATTTAACATATTTTTTTATAAAAGTTGAAATGGCTAGTTGATATGTGATAAACTAAGCTTCAAAAGATAAGGGGGAAAAATTTTTTATGAATAATATTAAATTTGGAACAGGTGGATTTAGAGCAATTATAGGGGAGGATTTTAATAAGCAAAATATTCAAAAAATTTGCCAAGCAATAAGCAATATTATTATAAAAGAAAATAAGAAAAAAGAAATTTGCATTGGTTACGATAATAGATTTATGTCGGAAGATTTTGCAATGTGGTGTGCAGAAGTTTTTGCTGGTAATGAAATAGTTGTTAAGTTTTTTGATAAAGCAACTTCAACACCTGTTTGCATGTTTGCATCAAAGGTTTGTGGTAACGATTATGGTGTTATGATAACGGCAAGCCATAATCCATATAAATATAACGGTATTAAAGTTTTTGTTTCTGAAGGTAAAGATGCTAGTGTTGAAGATTGCGAAAAAATAGAGAATGAAATAAATAGTTTAAAGGTTATAAAAAGTGCAATTTTTAATAATGAAATAAATAGAAATATTTTTTATGTTAACTTTTTAGAACACTATGTTGATAATATAATTAATCTTTTCGATATTAAAAATCTAAGCAATTTAAAAGTGGTTTATGACCCAAAATATGGTTCAACAGCTGAAGAGTTGGTGTTGTTTTCAGATAAAGTTGGATTAAAAGATTATAAAATTATTAATTCAAAAAGAGATGCTTTCTTTGGGTTTAAGGATCCAGCACCAAATGAGGGTAATATTAAAAAGCTTGTTGAGCAAATGAGGAACGAGAAAGCTGATATTGGATTTGCGTTAGATGCTGATGGTGATAGATTAGCTGTTGTTGACGAAAATGGTAATTATATTGACAATAACTACATTTTGGCAATTTCATATT
The DNA here is from genome assembly GCA_045638985.1 of Clostridia bacterium. Taxonomy (GTDB): domain Bacteria; phylum Bacillota; class Clostridia; order Christensenellales; family UBA1242; genus UBA11490. The sequence goes on along the minus strand of JAZUCB010000178.1, from coordinate 659 downwards.
ATTTTCTAGTAAAGCATTGTGGCAAATTAGGTGGAGCAGTTAAAAACGTTGCAACATCAAATTTGCTTGATGAAGTTGCTAAAAGATTGGGTTTCGATTGCAAAGAGGTGCCTGTGGGTTTTAAATATATTTCAAAGGGCATAATAGAAACTAATGCTGTTGTTGGTGGCGAGAGCAGTGGTGGGCTTGCAATTCAAGGCCATATTTGGGGTAAAGATAGTTTGCTTTCAATTGCTATTTGCTTAAAAGCAATGGTTGTTATGAATAAATCTTTTGGAGAAATAATAGAAGAAGTTTTAGCATTTGCTGGTAATTATAGTAAAGTGATATGTGATAAACAATATTCATTTTCTAAAACTCAAGAAGAACATATCAAAAGATTAATTGAATGCAGACAACTTCCAAATCAAAGATATGAAATAGAAAATATTGTTTGGACTGATTACGTTAAAATTTATTATAAAAATGGCAATTGGCTTTTAATTAGGTTTTCAGGAACTGAGCCAGTTGTTAGAATATTTGCTGAAACTGATTCTAAAAAAGAAAGTGAAGAATTAATTTTAGATTGGCAAAATTTCTTAGGTCTATAATATAAAAAAAGAACTCTTAAATAAGAGTTTTTTTTGTTTTAGTAAAACTTAAGAAGATAATGTTTGATG
>JAZUCB010000177.1:0-3489 GCA_045638985.1 Clostridia bacterium | reverse complement strand
AAGATTTGGGTTCAATAGGTGAATCTTTAGATAATATAGTTGATAAAGATAATCCAAGCTTGATAATTACTAATTCAGAAATTGCAAATATGATTAAAACTATTATTAATAGTTATAAGGCAGATGGAGAAAATTTATCTGCTGAAGAAATAGCAATGAATAATATGATAGATGCAATTGCTTTAGAAGAAGGAACGCTAGACAATGCTATTAATAATCCAGCATTTAGATGGGAAAATGAATTAGATAAAATAACTCAAATTAAAGATATGAGTTTTAATGATTTGGGTAATGTTGGTGAAACTCTAGATAATATTGTTGATAAAAATAATCCAAGTTTGTTGATTTCTAACACGGAAATAACAAATATGATAAAGATCGTGATTGAAAACTATAAGCAAAGTGGTGATTCAGCTGAAGTTAATGCAATTAATAGTGTTATAGATGAAATTTTGGGGGCTGCTTTAGATAAAGCAGTTGCTCAAGAAGATTTTAGTTGGGAAGTTGAATTGACAAAAATGCAAGAATTTTCAGAGGTTGAATTAACTGGGGATTATGCGAACATTGGTAAGACTTTAGATAACATTATTAATAATAGTAAAATTTTCTCAGATAAATTAGTTGCAAATATGTTTAGTGCAATAATTGATTCGTATAAAATTGTTAGCGAAGAAGAACTTACTGTTATTGAAAATGCCGTAAATCAATTTATTGATGATATTAATATTAAATTGGCTGAGGTAATAGATAATAATATTGATATTATTTGGGAAAATGAACTTCAAAATATGGAACAAATTTCAGCGTTAACTGTTGAAGATGATATTTTAAGTTGTGGAAATGCTATGGAAAATGCTAGCAAAAATAGCATCATCATAACCGATTCACTAATTGCAAAAATGTTTAAAACAGTTATTGAAAATTATAAATTTACAGCAAATGGTGAAAATTTAAGCGATAATCAAAATGCAATAAATAGCTTTTTAGATTCTATTGAAGTGGAGTTGAATGAAGATAAAGATTTTGATTGGGCAAAAGAATTTGCACATATCGGTTTATTAAGAGATCAATTAGAAACATTAGCAAGCATGGGTTCTGAAAATGTTGGAGAGTTAGAAACTATTGGTTCAATTATTGATGGAATTGCTTTTAATTATGGTTATGATGAAGTTAATAATAGTGATATAATAACTAAGATTGCTGTTGTTGAATTAATGGAAAGTATGGTTAAAGGCTTAGAATATAAGAATCTAGAGATAACCGATGAGGATTATGCTAAAAAGATTTTAATTAATAATTTCATTAAAGGCGATATTGATGGAGATGCAACTAATAATTCAACGGTTGGAATTTCTTTTGAGGCGTTGAGAGATAAATCTTATGATTGGGCTGGTGTTAAAAATATTGAAGTTGGAAAAGGCTTCAAGTGGTCTAATGAATTTAAATGCATTAATGAAGTAATTGATGCAATTGAAAATGCAACTGGAGATATAAGCTTGAGTGCACAAACTGCAATATTGGGAGTTGTAAATAATTGTAATATTGTGGTTGAATAAAAAGATATTAAAAAAACAAAAAACAAACACGCGTGTGTTTGTTTTTTTCTTTATAATCTGGTTAATTTTTTTTAATTTTTAATTTATATAACAAATGTTAGGCCAAGCTGAAAGTGAATAATCCATTTGAGGTGTTTGTTTCAGAAATTGATAATAAGGTGTTAGTTTTTGAAACAATTTTATTTATAAAGTTTTGTAAAAATTTGGTTGATAATTTTTCAATGTTATTGTTTGTGTCAGTTGAATATGATCCATTTAAGAATTTCAAAACGTCTTTGCTTTTTTCTTCAGTTAAGTTATTTATTTTAACTATTTTTTCATTTAAAAATGTAAACTGATTTTGTGCAATAAATGCTTTTGTGTTTATTGTTATATATATATTTTCTAAGTAACCCAAATCACTAGATGAAAGTGATCCAAATATTGATTTAAGGTTGAATAACAAAACTATTTTAACATTAAAGTTTTTTAGTTGTTCTTCAGTGGTGCTAGCATCTTCAGTTAAAGTTAATTCTTTTATTGAAACTAAATTATCAACAGAAGCTGAACTGTTTATATATTTATTAAAAAGTGCGCCAATTTCATAATCGTTTATAGAGAAATTTGAGGTTGCTAAATAAAAAGCGTCTAAATCAAAGCCTGCATCAAATTTCCCGTTGTTAATAAACATAACTCCAGCTTGATTTAATTTTGACTCTGCGTCTGAAATATCAGTTAAATAGATTTTATTACTGCTTAAAATATCATCTTCGCTAAAATCTTCTTTTAAGTATAAAATTTCTTTAACTGTTGCATTTGGGTTGTCATAAGAAACAAAATCACTAATAATAGTAAATAAAACAACTATTATTGCGATGATTATAACTAAAGCATATAAAAGTTTCTTCCAAATATTTTTTTTAGTTTTTTCTTTTTTCATAACAATAGTTTATCACAATTGCTTATAAATAAAAACAAATTTGATAGAACTAGTAATAATTATAATTTATATTTGATTTTTTATGACCTATAAAAAGAAAAATCGTGCTATTACTGATAGCACGGTTTATTTTGGAGCTTCTAGGCAGACTCGAACTGCCGACCTACTGATTACGAATCAGTTGCTCTACCAACTGAGCCATAGAAGCATGTTTTTATAAATTAATTACATAAATGATAATAGTTTAAATCTGTAAAAATTGCAACAATTTTTATAAATATATGGGAATTAATTAAAATTGATTTGTGTATTTAAAAATATTTGTTAAACTTTAAATATTAAACTATTAGAGGAATTATTATGATAAAAGTTTTGATGATAAATGGAAGTTTTAGAAAGGCTAATTGTAAGTTTGTTTTAGAGCAAGTTGCTTTAAAGTTAGGGGAAGATTATTCATGCGATATTGTTGATTTGAGAGATAAAAATATAAAATTTTGCAGTGGTTGCATGACATGCCATAAAACAGCTAAGTGTGTTTATCAAGATGATATGGTTGAATTGCTAGAAAAAGTGAAAGAAAGTGATTTAGTTGTTTTGGCTAGCCCTAATTATTTTGGAAATATGAATGCCATTACTAAAAACTTTATTGATAGAACTTGCCCATTTCATGAGGAGAAAACAATTGCTTCAAAACCTTTTGCATTTATATATCTTGGAGATTACAAACCAGAGAGGACTTTAAAGCAATTAAGTGTTGCGTTTGATGGTTTTAAATTTAATCAAAAAATAAGTAATATTGCTGAAGTTGCAGTGCAAAGCAAAGGTGTTAAAGTTTTTGCAGATAATGAAGATCTTGAAAATACAGTTAATTTAGTTGTTAAAAGAATTAAACAAAAATTTAATAAATAAACGAAGTTTAATAAATTGATGAGCGATGAAAGATTATTAAAAGATTTTTTATGATGCTCATTTTTTTATTCACTTTAATTAGGTAAAATATTTAAACAAGCCTTG
>JAZUCB010000176.1:0-1913 GCA_045638985.1 Clostridia bacterium | reverse complement strand
AGGAACTCGTGCATGTGGAATAATTCAAAATTTAACTTTAGTTTATAATTCTAGTGATTATAACTCTGAAAAAGCTTCATACAATGGTATTTTAGTTGGTAGCCATGAAGAAGGAACTATAGTTAATGTTGACATTAAACTAAATAGTAACTTAACAGTTACTGCAAATTCAGATGGTGGAGAAAAATATTTTGGAAACCTAATTGGAAGAGCGACTAATGTGGAATTAACTCAGCCAGTAACTCGAAATAACAATGGCTTTGGAATTTCTTCTTCAAGCGAAACAATTTCAATATCCGATAATAACAAGTTAATAAACATGGGTGGAGTTATTGGTTTATTAGAAGGTGCTAACACACTTGATATTAATAACTCAATTCTTAATAATATTTCAAAAATTTCAGCAAAATCAGTTGGTGGATTTGTTGGAGAAATTAAAAAGGCTTTAGATGGAAGCTCTTCAGAAATAGATGTTAACACTTATTCAAATTCAACCGAATTAGAAGCAACTACTTTTGCAGGAGGTTTTGCTGGAAAAGTTTCTGGAGGTGTTGTTAACTTAGAAAATATTAGCAATAGTGCTGATTTAATAGCAGATGAATCGGCTGGTGGAATTATTGGTAATTTAGAAGGTGGAACAATAAACTTCAATGAAAACATTTCAAACGTTAACGCTATTAAAGCGCAATCAGCAGGCGGAATTATTGGTGCAATAACGAGTGGAACGGTTAATGTTAATGATGCACATATTTCAAACTCTGGAAATATTGGTGAGCAAGATACAAATGGTGATAGCAAACCAGACACAGCAGATACCCAAAATGCAGGTGGGTTTGCAGGAAGTATTTCTGGTGCAACTTCATTGAATTTGTCAACATTTATAAACTCAGGCTCAATAAGTGCAAATAAAAATGATGCATCTAATGATTCTTATGCGGGTTATATAGCGGGTTATTTATCAACAATATCTGTTATATCAATTGCATATAACGATGCAGGAACTGGAACCCCAACCACAATGCAAGCAACATATGTTGGCGGAATGTTTGGTTATGCTGGAACAACGGCAGATTCGGCAACTGTTGCTATTTCTGGTTCAATTGCAAGTTTTGGAACAATGACCGCGCAAAAAGCTGTTGGAGGAATCATTGGTAAGGTTGGTGGCTCTGCCGGAAGTATAAAAATTGAAAACTCAACCAATGAGCAAAATATTTCTATAAATGTAGCAGGCGGAAGTGCCGGTGGAATTATTGGAGAGGTTTCAGCAGATAATAATAGCTTAACAGTAAATATTGGTTCAAATGGAAAAGCAGTTATTAACAAAGGAAATGTTGAAGTTAAAGATTCTTCTGGAAATTTAACGGGTTCAGCTGGTGGAGTAATAGGAACTGTTAATAAAGGAACTGCTAATTTAAATCATGTTAAAAATGAAAATACTGATATGCATAACCCAACAACTATTTCAGCCGAAAGAGTGGGTGGATTAATTGGTACTTCTGAAGGTAATGTAACAATTTCAAATGCAACAAACTCTGTTAATATTTCCGCTACAGGAAACGTTGGTGGTTTTATTGCAGTTGTTCAATCCACTGGATTTGTTGAAATATCTAGTAATTGTTCTAATAATGCAGAAATAGAAACTTCAGCAAATAATAGAAATGTTGGTGGATTAGTTGGACTTGTTTATAAAGGCGCAACTTGTAATATTTCTGCAACAATTACTGAATTGGGAACAGTTAAAGGAAATTATAATGCTGGAGGTTTAATAGGTGCAGTTGGAAGTGCATCAACTTCTGGTGAAAATGTTAAAATAACAATATATGGTGTGTTGGATGTTGATGTTGATGGTTTAATAAATGCAGGTGGATTGATAGGTAGGGTTTATTCTGCAAATGAAGTAAATATAAACACTG
>JAZUCB010000175.1:0-10497 GCA_045638985.1 Clostridia bacterium | reverse complement strand
TCACAAGTTATTGTTGTTTTTGCAGAAGCCTGCTTGGTTTCTAGCTTCTATTTAAAAGAAAAATTTAAACAATTAATATTTTTATTATTATCTAGTGTGCTACTTGGCACTCAATTCTTTTTATTGAACGCTTACACTGGTATGTTTTTAGAAGTTTTATGCATATTAAGAATTTTGTGTTTATTCTTTCATGAAAAAAAGTTTTTTAATAGTGCAAACATATATTTAGCAATAACCTTTTCAATTATATCACTTGTTGTTGCTAAATTCACTTATGTTGGTTGGTTAACTATTATGCCAACTATTGGATTTATAAGCTTCACCATACTTAATGCTTTTAATAATCAATATTTAGCAAGAATCTCTTATATTCTTTATGCAATTTTCTATGGAATATATAACTTCATGATAGGATCTTACACCGCTTTTGCATTTAACATAATTATTTTTATTAGTGCAATTATTTTACTTATAATGCTTATTAATAAAAGAAAATATGAAACACCAACTGCTGAAGATAAACATGAAATTGAAGAAGTTGAAAACAATTAAATTTAATATTATTTTTAAAAGCCGTTAATAATAAACGGCTTTTTTTAATGATTATATAATAATTATATGATTGATTTTCTATGATATATGTGATATTATTGTTTTATTCAAAAATTAAATTAATTTGAGGAACTAAATATGGATAATATTGCAATAGAAAAAAAATGGCATGAATATTGGAAAAAAAATCAAACATATAAATTTAATAAGGATAATTTAAATAAAAAATATTACCTGCTTGAGATGTTTAGCTACCCTAGTGGTGCAAACCTTCACTTAGGCCACTGGTGGAACTATGGTTTGTGCGATAGCTTTGGCAGATTTAAAAGAATGAAAGGTTATAACGTTTTTCACCCAATGGGCTTTGATGCTTTTGGTCTTCCTGCAGAAAACTACGCAATAAAAACTGGAAAACACCCTAAAGACACAACTTATCAAAACATTGCAACCATGGAAAAACAATTAAGCAATATGGATGCAACATACGACTGGGATTATGAGATTATAACCTGCTCTCCTGAATATTATAAATGGAGCCAATGGTTATTCTTAGAGTTATATAAAAGTGGTTTAGCATATCAAAAATATGCTCCTGTTAACTGGTGCCCAAGTTGCAACACAGTTCTTGCAAATGAACAAGTTATTGACGGAAAATGCGAAAGATGCTCTAGTGAAATAGAACATAAGAAGCTTACTCAATGGTTCTTTAAAATAACCGATTATGCTGAAAGATTATTAGACCATAGCAAGATCGATTGGCCAAAGAAAACAGTTATAAGCCAAAAAAACTGGATAGATAAATCAATTGGTGGCGAAATAGCTTTTAAAATTGAAAACAGAGATAAAGAAATTAGAACTTTCACTTCCCGTGCCGACACATTATTTGGCGTAACATATATTGTTTTAGCGCCAGAGCATGAAATGGTTGAATCATTAACAACAAGCGAACAAAAAGCTGATGTTGAAGCTTATATTAAGAATGCAACTAAAAAAAGTGAAATAGATAGAACTTGTTCAACAAGCGAAAAAACTGGTGTTTTCACTGGCAGCTATGTTATAAATCCATTAACAAACGCTAAAGTTCCAGTGTTTATTGGTGATTATGTTATTGGAAGTTATGGAACTGGTGCTGTTATGGGAGTTGCTGCTCACGACACTAGAGATTTCGACTTCGCTAAGAAATATAACTTGCCTATTGTTAGGGTTTTAAAAGGCAAAGAAGGAAAAGATGACCTTCCATTTACTGAATATGGAACTTTGGTTAATAGCGGCGAATTTGACGGTTTAAATAGCAAAGATGCCATTAATAAAATTTTAGAAAAATTAGAATCATTAGGCTTAGGAAATAAAAAAGTTAATTATAGATTAAGAGATTGGTCTGTTAGTCGTCAGCGTTATTGGGGTTGCCCTATTCCAATTATCCATTGCGATAAATGTGGCGCAGTTCCTGTTCCTGAAAAAGATTTACCTGTTGAATTGCCATATAATGTTGATTGGAGCCCAAAAGGAACTTCTCCTCTTGCTGGCATTGATGAATATATGAACACAACCTGCCCTATTTGTGGTGGAAAAGCTCATCGCGACCCAGACACTCTAGACACATTCATTTGCTCTTCATGGTATTTCCTTCGTTACCCATCAGCTAAGGAATCCTCAAAACCATTTGATAGTGAATTGGTTAATAAATTATTACCAGTTGATATGTATGTTGGTGGAATTGAACACGCTTGCGGACACTTATTATATTCAAGATTTATAACAAAATTCCTTTACGACAAAGGATATATTAATTTTGATGAACCATTCAAAACTCTTCGTCATCAAGGCTTAATTTTAGGCTCAGACGGTCAAAAAATGAGCAAAAGCCGTGGAAACACAGTTAGCCCAGACGATATGGTTGAAAAATTTGGCTCAGACACTTTAAGAATGTATTTAATGTTTGGATTCAACTACCTTGAAGGTGGCCCATGGAGTAATGACGGAATAAATGCTGTTGCTAAATTTATTGATAGACTTTCAAGAATGGTTGAAAAATGCTCAACTTTAGGTGATAATAACAGCGAATTAAACGGCAAAAATGAAAAAGAACTTGAATTTGTTACACACACAACTATTGATGCTGTTAACAAAGATTTTGAAGAGTTCTCATTTAACACTGCTGTTGCAAGAATCATGGAATTAGTTAATGCAATGTATAAATATGATTCGCAAGAATTGAAAAACGAAAGACTTCTAAGAAACACTTGCTTAACTTTAACAAAATTAGTTGCTCCTATGATTCCTCACCTAGGTGAAGAATACTATGATTTATTAACCTCTCATGCAACTAAATCAACTGTTTTTGATGAATCTTACCCAACTGCAGACAAAACTAAAATGGTTAAAGATGAAATTGAAATTGTTCTTCAAATAAACAATAAAATAATTTCAAAAGCAATGGTTTCAACATCTGCAACAGATAAAGAATTAGAAGAAATTTGCTTAAATGATGAAAAAATCAAAGCTAATATTGAAAACAAAAACGTTGTTAAAGTTATTGTTGTTAAAGGCAGATTAATAAACTTAATAGTTAAATAAAAAGGCGTGATTACGCCTTTTTTTAACGTTTGCATAATATTAAAGATTTCTTGTTTGCTTTACTTAATTTTAAAAGTTGAAAGCTTTTAATTATTAATAACTAATAGTCTTAATCTCCCTACTTAAAATGACAATCTTGCACCGTTTTCTTATATCAAATTTTTCATAAAATTGGGTATTGACTTAACGTTATATCTATGATATAATTCAAGTAATAATTAGTTAATTTCTAATTAAAGGAGTTTTTTATGGGTGGAAATAAAAAAAGAAAAAAGAAATTAAGAAGAAGAGGTTTATTAAGATTTTTTAGAAGAAGAAATTCTGAAAATTATCAACCTCAACAAGGTTCACAACAACCTATTTACATTCAACCAACATACTCACCTATTTCTCAAGGTGGTTTTTCGCATGCACATTCAGCATCAAATAGTTCGGCTATGATGAACTATTTCTTGCAAAGAAGAGCTCACGAACAAGCTTTTCGCTCTAATCCGCATCAACAACCAGCACCACAACCAATACGCCAACAACCAGCACCACAACAAAGAAGAGATATTCTCCCTATTGATTTGCAACTTTTTTCTAGAAAAAAATCAGGTAGAGACACTAAGAAAAACACACCTGAAAAATTATCTGATTTAACATCAGTTGAAAATTGGATTACTCTATTTGATAAATTTAAAGATGAAACAACAGCAAATAAAATTAAACTTTCATCTAAAAAAGAATATCTTGATCTTAAAATCAATAATCATTTCTTAACAATTGGACTGCATTTTTTAGTTGATGATTTAATTGTTGCATTTGAAAGTGGTAAAGAATTTAATTCTGCAGAACTTTTAGATGGTTCCGACAAACTTATTTATAGTTATAAAACAAAAAAAGGATCTAAACAACTTTCTAAAAAAGAGAAATCTTTTATGGAAAACGAATTGCCTAAAAATTCAAATGACAATTTTGTTTTAGAAAATTTATCAGATTCTATAAATATGGCAAAATTACTTAAAACAGCTTTTTCATCTCATGCAGACTTAATCGAATTAACTCTTAATGACGATAGCAAAGTTCAAATAAACCTAAAACTAGAAAGACAACTTGATGGAACTATTGACTACTCAAAGACCAGAATAAACTTAGATGACCTTAGCGCCTTATTATCAAATGCTCAATTAACTAAATCTATTAATTTATTTGAAAAATCTGCCGATCCAGCTGTTGCTGATAATTTGATTTCAACAATTGATATTCAATCTTTACCAAAAGATAAAGTTGTTATTCCAAAAGCATTAAAAGTTGCTGGTGCAACTGCCCTTGCAGCTGGAGTTTTAGCGCTTGGTTCACTAGGTTTGTATCAAGCATTCAATGGCGAACAAGAAGTTGTAGATAATCAACCTATTCCAGACAATTCAATCACACAAGAACAAGAAGATAACTCAAACTTATCTGGCGACATTAATATTTTCATTATGCATGTTTGCGACTGCGTTTGCAATTGCGATTGTTGCCATGGTGAAAAGGATGAAGTTGAACAACAAGATCCTAGTCAAAATGAAACCCCAGAAGACACAACTCAACCTGAAGATGAACCTACTACTGATGATGAACCTACTACTGAAGATGAACCAACTACTGAAGATGAACCTACCACTGAAGATGAGCCTACTACAGAAGACGAACCTACCACTGAAGATGAGCCTACTACAGAAGAGGAGCCTACTACCGATAATGTTATAGAAGATGTTGAAGGTAATGTTGGAGAGTCTGAACCAAACACTGGTGAAACACCAGAAGACACAACTCAACCTGAAGAAGATACTACTATTGAGGAAGAGGAAACTACTGAACCTGAGGAAGAAACCACTGAAGACAATGTTATTGACGATGTGGAAGGTAACGTTGGAGAATCTGAACCAAACAATGGCGAAACACCAGATTTCGAAGAAGAAGATACAACAATAGAAGAAGAAAACACAACATGTCCTCCTGTTGAAGAAGACACCACCCAACCTGAAGATGATACAACTCAACCTGAAGATGATACAACCCAGCCTGATGATGACAACACATCAGAGGAAGATTCATCTTCAGACAATCATCCATATGTTCCACCTTTTGAGGAAGAAGATATAACAATTCAACCAGAAACATCAACTGATTCTTGTGATGATGAAATAACTTCTGAACCTGAAGAAAATTCACCTGTTATTCCTGAAGAAAGCACAACTACTCCTGAAGAAGAAACCACAACTACTCCTGAAGAAGAATCTTCAGATAATGTTATTGATAATATAGGCGAATTTGAAACCGAACACAACTTTGGAAATATAGAAGGAACAACAGCATCTAATTCTCCATCAGTTGCTCCAGAATCAACAACTTCTAGTGAAGAAGAAAGTTCTGAAAGGTTTGAAGAAACATCTTCAGAAGAAACTGCAACTCTTCCATCTAACGAACCTCAAATTCCTTCTTTTGAAGAAGAGTCATCTTCAATTTTAGATTATTGGACTGAAAAACCAACTATCTCTGAAGAAGTTACAATCGTTGAAACAATTACTGAAGCTGAATCAACCACTGAAGCTGAATCAACTACTGAAGCAGAAACTGTTATGGATTGGTTTAATCAACACACACCAAGCTTTGAAGAAGAGGCTATAACAATTGCTCCAGAAAACAATTCTGGCAACACTCCTGAAAGTGGTATATTTGACTATTTAAATGATAAATATTCAGAACAAACCGAAGAAAACTCTACCCTTAGTTATTTTCAAAATGAATATAATGTAGTTATTGAAGAAGAAACTTCTTCTGAAGTTGAAGAAAACTTAACTCTTAGCTATTTCCAAAATGAATATAATAAAGTTGTTGAAGAAGCTTCATCAACTGAAGAAAATCCAACTCTTAGCTATTTCCAAAATAAAGCTCAATCAGAAGTAATAATTGAAAGTACACAAATTGTTGAAGTTGTTGTTTCTGAAAATGAAGAAGAGCCTCAATCTTCAAACAATCAAGCAAGTTCTGAAAGTTCTCAACAAGATATTGTTGTTCCAGATTTTGAATTAGCATTTGGTGCTTAAGAAATAATTTAAAGAAGTAAATAATTTATTTACTTCTTTTTTTTGCGTATTGTTTTTATTTTGAGTTTAAATTAATAGATAAATAGCCTTAATTATGATAAACTACAAAAAACTTTGGAATGGTGATTTATGACAGATATTGAAATTGCAAGATCAATAAAACCTAAAAAAATAACGGATATAGCAAAAAAACTTGGCGTTAAAAAAAATAATTTATGTTTATACGGAAACTACAAAGCAAAAATAACAAAGCTTCCTGCTGAAAATAGTAATGGAAAACTAGTTTTAGTAACAGCAATAAATCCAACAAAAGCTGGAATTGGTAAAACTACAGTTTCAATTGGTTTAGCTGATGCATTAAATTTAAAAGGCAAAAATGTTTGCTTAGCTTTAAGAGAGCCTTCTTTAGGCCCTGTTTTTGGTGTTAAAGGTGGCGCAACCGGCGGTGGTTATAGTCAAATAATCCCAATGGAAGATATTAATTTACATTTCACTGGCGACTTCCACGCAATAACAAGTGCCAATAATTTACTTTGCTCATTAGTTGATAACCATATTTTTCATGGAAACGCATTAAACGCTGATCCAAATACTATAATGTTTAAAAGATGTTTAGATTTAAATGAACGAAGCTTAAGAGAAATTGAATGTTTAAATTTACCTTTTGATAGAAAAGATTCATTCACCATAACTGCAGCAAGTGAAATAATGGCAATTATGTGTTTAGCTAAAAATATAACTGATTTGAAAAAACGCCTTGGAAATATTATGGTTTGTTTAAATAAAAATGGCAAACCTCTATATACTAAAGATTTTAAAGCAGAAGAAAGCATGGCAATTTTATTAAAAGACGCCCTAATGCCAAACCTTGTTCAAACTCTTGGTGGCACCCCTGCTCTAGTTCATTGTGGACCTTTTGCAAATATCGCACACGGTTGTAACAGCATTATTGCAACTAAAATGGCTTTAAACTATTCTGATTACTGCATAACTGAAGCTGGTTTCGGTGCTGATTTAGGTGCAGAAAAATTCCTAGACTTTAAATGTAGAGTGGCAAACTTAAAACCAAATTGCGTTGTTTTAATTGCAACTATTAAAGCTTTAAAATTACATGGTGGAATAAATGAAAATGAGTTAAATCTTGAAAATATTGATGCATTAAAAATTGGCATGCAAAATTTAAATCACCATATAAAAACAATAACTGAAACTTTTAAACTTCCTTTAGTTGTTACTCTAAACCAATACTCAACCGACACTGAGGCAGAAATTCAATGTGTTAAAAATAATGTACCAAAAAATATTAAAGTTATTGTTAATAACGTTTGGGCAAAAGGCGGAAACGGAGCTATTGAACTAGCTGAAGAAGTTATAAAATCTTGTGAGCAAGATAATTCTGCATTCTCATATGCATATAATCTTGAAGATAAGGTTGAAGAAAAAATAAATAAAATTATTAAAAATGTTTATGGTGGAAAAGGTGCCATTATAACAGAAAAAGCAATGCAAAAAATTGAATTACTTAAAAAACTAAAACTTGAAAACTTACCAATTATTATGGCAAAAACTCAATTTAGCTTAACTGCAAATAAGGATTTAATTAATGCTCCAAAAGATTTCGAAATTGAAATAAAAGATTTAGAAATAAGAACTGGAGCCGGCTTTATTGTTGCGATTTGTGGAAACATGCTATTAATGCCAGCATTATCTAAATCTCCTGCAGCAATAAATATGAAAATAAATAATAACGGAAAAATTGAAGGTTTATTTTAACAATTATGATAGAAAAAGTTAAAGAATATTTTAAAAATTTTGGAATTGAAAAAAGAATTAAAGAATTTAATCAATCAAGTGCAACTGTTGAATTAGCATCAATAGCACTTGGTTGCGATCCAAATAGAATCGCAAAAACGTTATCTTTTTATTTAAACGATTCTGCAATTCTAATTGTTGTTGCTGGAAAATATAAAATAGATAATGCAAAATTTAAAGCAAAATTTAACACCAAAGCAAAAATGTTATCTCCCGAAGATGCAGAAAAACTAATTGGTCATGCAGTTGGTGGAGTCTGCCCTTTTGCTATAAACACTGGAGTTGATGTTTATTTAGACAAATCGTTACAAGAATATGAAACAGTTTTCCCTGCATGCGGAAGTTCTAATAGCACAATTGAGCTAACCATTGAAGAATTAGAAAAATATTCAAACTCTTTAGAATGGGTTGACGTTTCAAAACCTATTGAATAAATTAAACAAAAAATATTGACAAATTCTTATTATTATATTAAACTTAGTGAGTTAAAATTATGAGTTTATCATTTATTTTAACTCACTGTTTATTTTATAACAAAAATGCGCCGTTAGCTCAGCTGGATAGAGCGTTGGTCTACGGAGGCGTCGAAACTCAATAATTTAAGTTCGTTTAAATCTTCTATTTAAACTTCACTTTGCAATTGGTTTCTCCTTTTCCCCTAAACTTTACTTCGTAAACTTCTGGGGTCCCCGACCTTTGGTTCCTTGAACCTGAGGCACTTTAACTAATCATTTAAATATCTATGCGCCGTTAGCTCAGCTGGATAGAGCGTTGGTCTACGGAACCAAAGGTCAGGAGTTCGAATCTCTTACGGCGCACCAAAAACTTAGCATTTGCTAAGTTTTTTTGTTTAAATTTATAAAATTTGATTTTTATTCCATTTTGTGATATAATTAATAAGAGAAAGGAGGTTTGTTATGAACTATTGTGGAATGTCACCTCGCCAAATTGGTGCAATTTTAGAATGTAATGAAAAAAGACGTGATAACTTGCTAGAAATGGCCAAATCTTTAGACTCAGAAAGCGCAAGAGCTAGATTTGTTGTTGATTATTTTACCAATAAACTACCTAAAGAAACCATTGCTTCTATTGATGAAGTAGAAGAAAATAAAGTTTCTAATTTTTCTTATGATTATAGTTACATCAAAGGAAACTCAATGTTTGAAACTCGAGAACAAAAAAGCGTTGGTTTCAGTTATTCTGGAGGTTATGTTTCTGGAAAAACTATTATGAGCACAGGAAACGATATTTTTATTGAAGGCAGACCTAAAATTTTTCCTTCTATATTTGCTCTAAAAATGGGTACATGCACAATGTTTGCTCACGAAATGAAGCGATTAATGCATGAATTAGATGTACCTTGCGATTTAATTGAAACTGATACTCCGATCGATTGCTACGATTTATATTCTGGAAAAGACGAAGCCGAAGGGACTCCAATAAATGTTAATGGCATTAGTAAAATATACCATGCATATAATATAATCACTTTGAATGGTGAACCATTAAAAGTTGATATTGCAGGATATTTAACTGCTCAAGACTTTAATGAAAAACACCCTATTGGAAGAGAAAACCCAATAGATCCTGATAACTTTTACTTTTCGCAAAATATTAATGAAAATCCTTTTCAAGGTGCAGATAATCCCACTTTATAATTATATTGCAAATTTAAACTTTATATTTAAAAAGAAAAAATCACAATTTGTATTGTGATTTTTTGTTTTGTAATTAAATTACATTACAATTCTATTTCTCCTTCATCTTGAGTAGCCAAATATTCCTCAAATGTAATTTCTTCATAACCCTCAAAACTTGGAAATTCAATTGTTTCATTTGTTTTTTCTATCACATATTTCACTTGCATCACAAAAAGATTCATATTCATCTCAATTTTTACTAATTCTTCATTTGTAAAAGTTAAAATGAACTCACTACCTAAAATTGTAGTACCGCCCAAATCTGTATAACATTCAATTTTATATCTAGTTTGATTATCTGTTTCATCTACTAAATATTTTACTATTGCTCCATCTTGATTTTCCACTTCTAAAATTTGACTCAATATTGATTCGGGACCTGTTTCAAAAATCGCATCAAAATCACCCAAACTTACATAATCATCACTAGTCGTATAATCTTCTGGAATTGTTGTTCGTACTTTAGTTTCTGTTTCACCATCTATAGTATTTAAAGCTAAAATATTGTTATTAATATATCCTTCACCAACAACAACATTATTTAACTTTTCTTCCATTTCAACATCAAAACCCAAAAGAGACTCTGCATTTTCATTAATTAATATAAATGCTTCAACTTTTTGTTCTGGAACTTCATACTCTACCATTGCAGGCGTAATCATCTCTGTATAGATTTTATAATTTTTAATTTTTTCTTCACTTTCAGCATAATTACTTAAATAAGTTGTTAGTTTAGATTTTTGTTCAGCAGTTGCTTCAACAAAATTATCTTTTTCAAAAAT
>JAZUCB010000174.1:0-1823 GCA_045638985.1 Clostridia bacterium | reverse complement strand
CTGGTGCTATTTATAATAGTAGCATTGTTAATATTAGCGTTGGAGGCAATTCAACAGATGAAATAATTGTTGCAGGTGTTAATATTGCTGGTGGTTTAGCTGGATTAATCTTAAACGATTATAATATTAATAAAGAAACTGTTGTTTCAACCAAATTAATTGATATTGATATTAAAAACATTTCAGTTAACACAATTGCTGGTGACTATGTCTATATTAATTCTCAATATAAAAACCAAAATTATCTATATGAATCATTTGCTTCACTAAGCAATAGTGTTTCATTTGATAAGTTAAATTTAAACAATAATAAAGAAACTATTAATGAAAAAATAAACCAAAACATTCAATCTGCTTCATTGCTTTCATATGTTGGTGGTGTTGCAGGAATTATCATAAATCAGAATGCAGAAATTAATCCTTCTGCAGAAGCTGGTGTTGATAAATATAGATCAAGTCAAACAGGAAACAATGCAACTCATAATTACATTAGTGATATTAAAGTTTCAGGTAACACAAGAGTAATTGGTGAGCATGCCGGTGGAGTGTTTGGGTTGGTTGGAGAAAACACTAGAGTTAGAAATATTCAATTTGAAGTGTTTGCTCCTGAAAGATTTAATCAAGAAGATAATGTTTATCAATTGATTAAAGGTTATAATGCAACGGGTGGTGTTGTTGCAGAAAATAGAGGTTTAGTTGAAAAAGCTCAATTAACTTATGAGTATTTTGAACATGGATTAGACTTTAATATAACAACTCAAGATGAGGCTGATAAAAATATTTATAATTGGAATTTAAACAGCACATCATCAACTCTTGATATGAATTTGTTTAACGATAACTTGCCAGATAATAATGGAAAGGTTAAAGATGAATACTTAGTAAGTTTGGGTGGAGTTGTTGGATTAAATGATAATGGTGTTGTTATCGACTCAATGAGTAAAGTTCCAGTTATTAATAAGTATGCAATGATTGCTGGAGGAATTGTTGGAAGGGCTAAAAATGAAACATTCATTGGTGCATGCTTAACAACTTCTATGGTTTATGCAAAAGATATAATTGGAGGTTTGGTTGGTTTATATACTGCACCAATCAATGCAGAAAACAATGCTGAATTTAAATTAACAATTGATAGATCTATTGCGCTAAACAAATGGGACACATCAATTAGAGATTTAATAAACTCAAAACTTCACAACATTTTAAGTAAAAATGGAAATATTGCAATAAATAATCCTGAAAACAACTATGTTGTTCGTATGAGTGAAGTTGGAAACCAAAAATATAATGAGTTAACAGTTATTAAAACTAAAACTGAAAATGAAACAAAATATTATTTCAATGAACATATTAATAGCGTTATTTATGATGCTGGTTCAGTGTTTGTTGGTTCTTTAATAGGATCAGTTTTAAGTGAAAACATTTCTACCGTGGGCAATTCTTGGTATGATATTTATAACGATCAATTTGTTGCATTAAATAATGGTGGAGAAGAATTTGTTAAAAATGCAAATACTATAACAAACACTATTAGCACAACATATAATGTTTTAACTGTTTATGAAAATGATATTCAATCAAAAAATGTTAAAATGAGTTATTCTAAAAATTATAATCTTGCATATGAGAATCTTGCTGAGATTATAACTGAAGAAAACAATGCAACATCTTTAAGTGGAATTTATGCAGATGCTAAATTTAATCAATTAATTAATGGCGCTGTTCAATTAAACTTACAAAATGTTGTTGGTTATTACAATAATTATGTTAACAACGAAGTAACTGGAACAACAGATAAAGAAATTAATAGCAATTCATCAAGA
>JAZUCB010000173.1:0-7478 GCA_045638985.1 Clostridia bacterium | reverse complement strand
AACTTTCCAACACTCATCTCTCTCAAGTTGTTCTATGCTAAATGTAAGCTTCTCATGATTAATATTAATACCTTCAGCAAACAAATCATCTCTAAATCCTATACTTGCATTATCTTCAACAGAACAACCATAATATAGTTTCTCAATACTTGCCCATTGAATTGCACCTAAACACATAGGACAAGGCATACCTGTTGTATATAAATGTGCACCAGACAAATCAAACGAATTAGTATTCTTACAAGCGTCTCTAATTGCTTCCATTTCACCATGGCAAGTACAGTCATGATTTAAAATAACTCTATTATGTCCTCTACCAATTATTTTTCCATCTCTTACAATGCATACTCCAAAAGGTCCACCGTGACCATTACTTATGCCATCTTGTGCCTCTTTAATTGCTTCATTCATAAATTTATCCATAGACCATACTCCTTACAAAAACGAATCATATTTAGTATATATAATATATCCGAATAATTTTGTCAAGAAGATAAGTATTAAAAGTAAGTTATGGCACTGAGATGTGTGCTTGTCATGATACAAGTGTTCTCTCTTCGCTCGAACAGACAAGCACACGTCTATAAACTAAATTAAAGCAGACAAAAAGCGAAAGGGTTGGTGAATGTAAAACACTTTCGCTTTTTGCTGTTCTATACAACGACTAATTTATTCCATGGTGTACTTGACAAGAGTCTTTGAAATGATTTTTCTTTTGCTGGTTAAGACAGAGAAACGATATTTGTGCTTATGGCTTCGCCTTTTTTTCGTTTCTCTGCCTATTGATATTGTGTTTTCATTTCTTCTCTTGTCAAGTACCTTTCATGGCATAAAGTAGCCACAAAAAAGAGAACTAGATATTTTTCTAATTCTCTAATTATTACACTAGTTTCAAAATTTAGTGACTAACAAATCGTTCTTTTTTTATTAATTGATATTAGTTTTGATTAGCACTCATAAACACATTTTGCATTTTGTTTTTAACGGTTTGAGTGATTAAAGCCATTGATTTTGAGTTGATTTTTCTGATATCAACTTCGCTTGGGTTTTCGTTTAAGTATTCTCTAATTCCGGCTGTGTAGGCCAATTTTAAGTCGCTATCAACGTTTATTTTGCAAATGTTATGTTTGCATGCTTGATTTAGCATTTCTTCAGGGATTCCGTTTGCTCCTTCTAGTGTTGCGCCGTTTGCTTTAGCAAGTTCAATTAAATCTTGAGGGATTGAGCTTGCGCCATGCAAAACAAGAGGGAAGTTTGGAAGAAGCTTTTCAATTTGAGAAAGAATTTCGAATTCTAATTTTGCTTCGCCTTTAAACTTATGAGTTCCGTGGCTAGTTCCAATTGCGATTGCAAGGCTATCAACGCCGGTTCTTTCAACGAAGTCTTTTGCTTGCTCAGGAGATGTGAAAACGTTTTTTGATGCTGAAACTTCTTCTTCAACGCCTGCTAAAACTCCTAGCTCAGCTTCAACTGTTACGTTTTTAGAGTGGGCATATTCAACCACTTTTTTAGTTAAGGCAATGTTTTCTTCATATGGCAAGCTTGAAGCATCAATCATAACGTTTGTGAAGCCGTTATCTATTGCTAATTTGCAATCTTCAAAAGATTTGCCGTGGTCTAAATTCAAGCAAACAGGGATGGTTAAATCTTCAGCTAAACTTTGAGCAATTGCAACTAAAGTTTTAACTCCTGCATATTTAATTGCACCTGTTGAGCATTGCAAAATAACTGGACTATTGCATTCTTCGCCGGCTTTTAAAATGCTTTTTGCAACTTCCATATTAACGAAGTTGAAAGCACCAACTGCATATTTACCTTTTAGGGCATTTTCAAATATTCTTTTTGAATTCTCTAATTTCATTTAAAACCTCTCTAGTGATAATATTCTATTGAATATTTTATTCTTATAATGTTTTGTTGGCAACAAATTTAACCCGTTTAATATTATTTTTTTATTTTTTGAATAAAATTTATTGAAATAGCTAATTATAACCTTTGACTTTTATCTAAAATTTGATAAACTTAATATAAGTATATTGGAGAAGTATGCTCAATTTTATTATAGGTAGGAAATTGAATTGAAAATAGGTGTTATTGTTCCAATTGTTGCTGAGTGCGATTTAAAAAAGCAATATGAGGTTTTAAAAAGTGCGTGCGATGCGAGTGATGTTAATTTTGATGTTATTTATGCTTTAAATAACAATATGAATAAGCTTTTTGCAAACATTAGATCAGAATTTATTGAAGAAGAAAATGTTAGGGCAATTAAATTTGTTCATGATATTAATGAGCATAAGATGATAACAGTTGCAATGAAGCATGCTGAAAAGTATGATGCTGTTATTATTTATTCGGCTAAAGAAGATTTTAATGAAGACGTTATTAAAGCATTTATTGCTTCTTGGAAAGCTGGAAATAAAATTGTTCATCTGAAAAAGCATTATACCGGCATTAAAAGATTTTGGGTTGGCTTAAAGCGTTTGGTTTATAGAGCAGGAATTAAAATGCTTAATATATTTTTTGACCGTTGCGCAGAAAACGATATTCAACTTTTAGATCAAGAAGTTGTTAAAACTATTAACCAGTTGCCAGCAAAAAATCAACAATTGAGAGTTTTTGATTCCTTTGTTGGTTATCAAACAGATGTTATTGATTTAAGGGTTGGCAAGGCTTGCAAGGTTAACGAGGCTTATGTTGTTAAAAGCAAATCTTATAAAACCACGAAATTGGTTTCTATTCTTTCGTTTGTGTTGGGATTGATGTTTCTTGCATTTGAAGTTGTTTCGATGGTTCTGTCTTGGAATTTTGGCTTCATTTTGCATATGGGAATAATTGTTTTTGCGTTATTGTTCTTTGTTGCGTCTTTCTTATTCTTAACCAGAGCAACCATATTGTTTAGAGCGGGTGAAGAATTCGACGCTATTGAAATGAAAGAAGTTATGGATAAATGCGAAAAATATAACTTTAAAGGCTAAATTGATGGCGAAAGATTAAATTCTTTCGCTTTTTTTATTATTTTTGCATAAAAGTTTATGTTAATTAATTTATTTAATTTTTATTTAGGTTTATAATTAGTTAATTTTAAGTTGGGAGGCGTTTGATGGTTGATGTAAGAGAAAAAGAGTTGGCTAGCAAATTAGTTAATTATTCTTGTTCTGTTCAAAAAGATGAAAAAGTTTTAATTCAATATTCAGTTAATGCTGAAAGTTTGGTTTCATGCATTATTGATGAGGTTTATAAAGCGGGAGGGTATCCTATTTTAAGGCCAACCGTTGCAAATAACTTTAGGCGCACATTGCTTGGTGCTGATGAGCATTATTTTGATTTTATGGCTGATATTGATAGCTATATGATGGAAAAAATGGATGCAGTTATTTTGATAGGTGGAAATTATAATGATTTTGAATATTCAGATGTGCCTAGTGAAATAATGGCGATAAGGAGCAAGCATTACACAAAGCCGGTGCATTTTGACATTCGTTGTTCTAAAAAATGGGTGCTTTTAGGTTATCCAACGCCGAACTTCGCTCAAAGTGCCCAAATGAGCACTGAAAAATTTGAGGATTTTTATTTTCAAGTTTGCAACATGGATTATGCCAAGTTAGATAAAAACTTAACCCCATTAGAAGAATTGATGAATAAAACAGATAAGGTTAGAATTGTTGCTAAAAACACAGATTTAACTTTTAGCATTAAAGACATTAATGCTATTAAATGCGTGGGATCATGCAACATTCCTGATGGTGAGATTTATACAGCACCTGTTAGAAATAGCGTTAATGGGCATATTGAGTTTAATATTCCAACTAAGTATGATGGAAAAGCTTTCAACAATATTTATTTAGAATTTAAAGATGGAAAAATTGTTAAGCATAAATGTAACAATGACGAGGCTTTTAAACAAATTATAAACACAGATGAAGGCGCAAGATATTTTGGAGAGTTTGCGTTTGGCGTTAATAAGTTTGTTACTCAAAGTGTTAATGATATTTTGTTTGATGAAAAAATGGGTAGCTCTATTCATATGGCGCTTGGTAGTTCATATGAAGATGCTTTTAATGGAAATGTGAGTGCTATTCATTGGGATTTGATTCAGTGCCATAAAGAAGAATATGGTGGTGGAAAAATTTATTTTGATGATAAGCTAATCTATGAAAATGGTAAGTTTTTACTTGATAATTTAGTTGCTTTAAATGATTAATGTTGCTATAATTTAGGTGTTTTAAAAAAGGAGATTATTATGACAAAAGTTGCAAGATTAGGTATTAATGGTTTTGGAAGAATTGGTAGACAACTTCTTAGATTATCTTTTGAATTTGATGATCTAGATATTGTTGCTATTAACGATCCTTTTGTTACTGTTGATTACGCAAAGTATTTATTCATGCATGACACAGTTCATGGCGATTTTAATGGAACATGTGAAGTTGATGGCGATTCACTTGTTATCAATGGAAAAAGAGTTCAATTTTTCGATAAAATGAATCCAGAAGAAATTCCTTGGGGAGAAGCTAAAGTTGATTATGTTTTTGAAGCAACTGGTAAATTCGTTAAGAGCGAAGATGCTGAAAGACATATTAAAGGCGGAGCTAAAAGAGTTATTATAACTGCACCTGGAAAAGGTTGCCCAATGTTTGTTTATGGCGTTAACCATGAAACATATTCAAATGATATGAATGTTGTTTCTAACGCTAGTTGCACAACAAACTGCTTAGCACCTTTAGCTAAAATCGTTAACGATAAATTTGGTATTTTAGAAGGCTTAATGACAACAGTTCATAGCGTTACTGCAACTCAATTAATCGTTGATGGTCCTAGCAAAAAAGACTGGAGAGGTGGCAGAGCTGGTTGCGGAAATATTATTCCTTCATCAACTGGTGCTGCAAAAGCTGTTGGCGTTGTTATTCCAGAACTTAATGGCAAATTAACTGGTATGAGCTTAAGAGTTCCAACCCTTGATGTTTCTGTTGTTGACTTAACTGTTCGTTTAGAAAAAGAAGCAACATATGAAGATATTTGCAAAGCTATTAAAGAAGCTAGCGAAGGCGAATTAAAAGGCATTATGGGATACACTGATGAACCTCTTGTTTCTTCAGATTTCATTGGATGCAGATTTGGTTCAGTGTTTGATGAAGGCGCTGGAATTATGCTTTCTCCAACATTTGTTAAATTAGTTGCTTGGTATGATAACGAAATGAGCTATAGCACTCAAACAATGAGATTAGCTTCTTATATGTTCTCTCAAGAAAAATAATTTTATAAATAAAAATCAGCATTTAGGTGCTGATTTTTTTATTTTAATCTAAACTAATTAAAATGATGAAATTTGAGTGAAAAAATGCTATGAGGATTGTGTTTGATGGTTGGTTGAATAAAAATGGTTTAGTTTATTACTCGTTGGCGTGATAAATTTTAAAGCTTATTGTTGTTTTTTATTTTAAAAGTGGTAGAATTGTGTTATAATTATTGCATTATTGGAGAGGTTTTTATGAGATGTCCGATTTGTAATGCTAGAATGCCCAAAAAAATGATTTGCCCATATTGCAAGGTTCGAGGGGAACAAGTGGTTTATGGAAGCAATATTGAGGCTAAAAAGCTTATTAAGAATAGAATTGATGAAGATGTTGTTTTTAGCAAAACTAGGCCTTATGACGTTAACAAAACCAAAATGTTGCTATTTACAATTTTCTTAGGTTTGTTTGGTGTGCATAATTACCATATTGGTAGAATTTATAGGGGAATAATTTATAACGTTGGAATTGGCCTTTTATTAGTTTCTAGTTTTATTATTGAATATAACATGAGAGTTTGGGGTAGTGCCACTATTGAAACCATTTTTAGAATTGTTTCTGTTTTGGGCGTTATTGTGTTTATGTGTTGGATATTAGATATTTTCGCTGTTTGGCTAGGGTATTTTAAATATCCCGTTAAATTGGCAACTATTGAAGAAGTTAAATATAGGGAAAAGAAATATGAATAATAAGAAAACTGTTGTTGTTGGAATGAGTGGTGGAGTTGATAGCTCGGTTTGCGCTGGAATTCTTAGAGATCAAGGCTATAATGTTATTGGTCTTTTTATGCATAATTGGGAAGAAGATGATGAAAACGGTTGTTGCACTTCTATTTCTGATTATGAGGACGTTAAAAGGGTTTGCAACAAATTAGGAGTTCCATATTATTCGGTTAATTTTGCTAGTGAATATTTAGATAGGGTTTTTTCTTATTTCTTAGATGAATATAAAAAAGGAAGAACGCCGAATCCAGATGTTTTGTGCAATAGAGAAATTAAATTTGGGCCATTTAAAGAGCATGCATTGAAATTAAATGCTGATTATATTGCAACTGGGCATTATGCCAAATCTGTTGAAATTGATGGCGTTGTTTATTTGTTAAAAGCAAAAGATTTGAATAAAGATCAAACATATTTTTTGAATCAATTAAGTCAAGATCAGTTGAAAAATGTTATATTTCCTTTGGGTGATATGGAAAAACCAGATGTTAGAAAATTGGCAGAGGATTATGAATTAAACACTGCAACAAAAAAGGATAGCACTGGGGTTTGTTTTATTGGAGAAAGGCGTTTCAAAGAATTCTTGCAAAATTTTTTACCTGCAAAATCCGGCGATATTAAGGATTTAGATGGAAAAGTTGTTGGAAAACATGATGGCGTTATGTTTTACACTTTGGGGCAAAGAAAAGGCCTAAATATTGGTGGAAAGAGTGGTGGAAATGGAGAAAGATGGTTTGTTTTAAAAAAGGACGTTAAAACAAACACGCTAATTGTTAGCCAAGGGGAAGATGATCTATTATTTTCTGATGCTTTAAAAGGTGTTGGGTTTAATTGGATTAGTGGAACACCTAAAAATAAAAAGTTTAAATGTTTTGCAAAATTTAGGTATCGCCAACCTGATCAAGAAGTTGAGGTTGAAGTTAAAGAAAATAACGAAATTTACGTTACTTTTATGGAAAAGCAAAGAGCAGTGACCCCTGGTCAATTCGTTGTTTTATATGCCAATATGAACGAATATTTAGGGTTAAATGAAGAAAAATATAAAGATGATATGATTTGCCTTGGTGGGGGAATTATAGACGAGGTTTTTAAGTTTTAGTTAAGAATTCATAATAAAAAAGCATAACTTAAATTTGAGTTATGCTTTTTTTAATTAAAGTGTTTTTTATTTAATTTGTGCTTTGAAATTGATTTAATTTTAATTATAAAGTTAATCAATTAAATCTTCATAAGAAACTTCAAAAAATTCTTTTAATAATTTTAGCGTGTCTAAATTAGGTTCAGAAACTCCAAGTTCCCAATCGCCAACAGCACGGTTTGAGAAACCTATTTTTTCTCCAAGTGCTTTTTGTGTTAAATTTTTACTTTTTCTTAATAATCTTAGATTTTTTGGAAATTTGTTCATGTTTTACACCACTTTATCGTAATTTACGATTATCTTTTATTACTTAACACAATAAAGAGGTTT
>JAZUCB010000172.1:0-2861 GCA_045638985.1 Clostridia bacterium | reverse complement strand
AATATATTGGTGATAATTTGAAAACTTACAAAGGATATAACATTATAGATTTAATACTTATACTAGCTGGAATAGTTGCTGTTACTATTTCAGGGCTTTTATTTGCTTCTAAATGGTATATTATAACAAACACTTTGCTAGGATTACTTTGCGTTTTCACTCAAGCTAAAGGTAAAGTGGCAACTCAATTTATTGGTATTATATATTTTTGCTTTTATATATTTATTTGCTACACCCAAAAGTATTATGGAGAGGCTTTAGTTTACTTAATTATTTTGTTACCTATGTATATATATGGGGCAATTCATTGGCTAGCAAATAGAGATAAAACGGAAAACGTTGTTTTAGTTAAAAATAATTTATCTAAAAAAGAATGGATTTTTTCAATTATTAGCATTGCTATTGTTGCAATAGGAATATTTTTCTTGCTTAGGGCTTTAAAAACTGATCAATTAGTTATCAACACGCTATCCTTTGTTTCTATGCTTCCTGCAGTTTACTTGCTTATGCGACGATGCAAATGGAATCAAGTAGCTTTTCTAATAAACGATTTTATTGTTCCCCTTCTTTGGATATTTTTAGTTGTTCAAGGAGATTTGTCCTTCTTACCAATGTGCATTTATCACGTTTTTCAAATAACCTATGATGTGTATGGGCTGTTTGAATGGATCAAATTAGAAAAAAAGCAAAAAGACCAACAAAACCTAGAACCAAATATTTAATAATAAAAAAAACTAGAATCATATTTCTAGTTTTTTATTTTAAAAACATAACTTTTAAAAAAGTTTGTGTTATAATAAACTTATGGAAAAAATAAACAATCAATATGATAAACTTCAAAATAAATATGGTTCAAAAGAATTAAACTCGGTTTATGGTTATGGTTGCTCAAACAACCCAAAAGTTGCGCTGGTTTTTATGAACCCAACCAAAAGAAACATTGCAACCGATAAATCTTGGACTGGCTTAAAAGCCCAATGGCTTGGAACAAAACAAATTTGGGATTTTTTAACAAAATGTGAATTATTTAGTTCGTCAATAAATGAAGAAATAAAATCAAAAACACCTAAAGATTGGACTCCTGAATTTTGCGATTACGTTTATAGCGAAGTTAAAAATAAAGGCTTATGGATAACCAATCTTGCAAAATGCACTCAAGACGATGCAAGGCCTTTGCCAGATAGCGTTTTTATTCAATATAAAGATTTACTTAAAGATGAATTAAAATTAGTTAATCCTCAAAAAATATTTTTCTTTGGAAATCAAGTTTCCTCAATAATGCTAGACCAACCAATCACCGTTTCAACTGCAAGGCAAAAAGAATTCACTTTAAAACTTGGTGAAAAAGAATATTCAAGTTTTGCAATATTTTATCCCGTTGGAAATGGAAGGTTTAATCAACCAAAAGCAATCGAAGATATTAAAGAAATTTTAAAAAATTAAAGGAGCAATTATGAAATTACACATGCTTGGCACAGGAGCCGGAGGGGTTTTAGATTGCTACAACACTTGCTTTGCTATTGAAAATAAAGATGAATATTTATTGGTTGATGGTGGGGGTGGCAACCAAATTATAAAACAACTTAAAACAGCAAATATTGATTTAAATGCAATACACAATATTTTTATTTCTCATTCTCATTGCGACCATATATTGGGCGTTGTTTGGGTTGTTAGATTCATATGCCAAAAAATTAAAAATAATAAAGGTTATGAAGGGACTTTAAACATATTTGGTTGCAACCATGCAATAACCACCTTAAAAACCATTTTAGATTTAACTTATCCCCAACATGAAATGTTTAAAGACAGAATAAAACTTATTGAAGTTAAAAATAATCAACAAATAGAAATAAACAACCTAAATTTTCGCTTTTTTGATACGCTTGCAAAAAAAGTTCAACAATTTGGTTTTATATTAAACGATAAATTAATGTTTTGTGGTGATGAACCTTTGCAGAAGGAATTATTTGATTTAGCAAAAAACAAAGACTGGCTAATTCATGAAGCGTTTTGCCTAGAATCAGATGAACCAATTTTTAAAGCACACGAAAAATCCCACTCAACCGTTTTAGATTCTGCAAAAACAGCGCAAACCGTTAATGCTAAAAATTTAATACTTCTTCATTCGGTTGATAACGATTTAAAAAATAGAAAATCATTGTTTTGCAAAGAGGCAAACACTGTTTTTAAAGGAAATGTTTTTGCCCCAAACGATTTTGATGGTATAGAAATTTAAATTAATTAAGTTATTAACACATAAAAATTCACCATATTGGTGATTTTTTTATCAAGAAAACCACTATACTATCTGGTAATTTTCTTTAACAAAAAACGATAGGAATTAACCTATCGTTTTTTGTTTTACTTCTATTATAATATATAAAAATTTTCTATAAGTATAAATCTTTACAGCCCTTCTTTTCCTAGGCCTTCATATTCAGACATATCATCCTCAACATCTTTTCGTGACACACCTGGATAATGGCTATATAAATCATCCACAAAAGCATTAATTTCTTCAAGTGGGTCCGGTGTAAGAGTTTCCATAATCTTTTCAATTTGTTGTTCTATGCCTTCTTGTGGCGTCTCTGGATTGGCTTGTGCTTTGCTAAATATCTCTTTTACTGTTTCAAGAACTTCTGGTGAAACAATTTCCCCAAAATCAAAATTTGGTGCATATCCGGGTAGGTCATGAAAAGTATATCCATTTTCTGCCTTATAAAATGTATTTGGTTCATGTCTATCACTTGTTTCTGTATTCTCTTGCTTATCTCTTTCATTAAGTTTTTTTATTCTATTATTTTCAATGTTTTCCTTAATTTCTTCAAAACTCATTTCATATCTCCTTTTTATTATTA
>JAZUCB010000171.1:0-1586 GCA_045638985.1 Clostridia bacterium | reverse complement strand
CAGTTTTTTTTAATATTGAGATAAGCAAAAATTGGATAATATTAAATAAGTATTAAAGAAAAGTTTTTAAAGAATCAACGAATTCTTCTTCATGCTGAACAATTCTATCAACGATGTTGCAAATTTTAGAATTGTTGCAAGGGAATTCGCCTTTTGCTTTAAGGGTGTCGGTAACGCCCATTGTTGTTCCTTGAATAAGCATTTCAGCAAGTTTTGGGGAATCGTTATTCATTAGCGTTTTTGTTTTAATGCTAAGGAAGGACATTCCTTTAAGCATTGGGTTAATATCCTTTAATTCATGATTAAATGATTTTGCTAAATCTTCTATTTCGGTAACCGTGTTTAAATAAAACTTATTTTGTTTTCTTAAAAGTTCTGCCAAATCCGGGTTTTCAATTTTTTCAATAATGCAATCAATAGCCCAACTTGCCATTCTAACGTTTTCATATGCTCTATCTAGCAATTCGCCGAAATTTTCTTTTTCCATAATATTCTCCTTTTAATTTATTTTAAGTAAAAATAGCAATTTTATTCTAAAAAAAGGATACATAAAATTGTAAAAGTAAAGCAAAAATACACAGAAAAATTAAAAAGTTTTTATTAAAAATTTATGCAAAAATAAAATAAAAAAACTTTGAAGATTTGTTTGACTTTAAAATTTTGAGATGGTATACTTGCCCTTGCCGACTCTCTACAAAATTTGTTGAAATATGGCTAAAAGAATGGAAAAAAGGAGAATAAGCATGAATAGAAAAACAAAAATTATTAAGTCAAAACAAAAGCTTTTTTTTGTGTTGGTTTTAGTGTTTTTTTGTTTGAGTTTATGTTTATCTAGTTTTATTTTATGTAAGCCTTTATTTGATTCAAAATTGAAAGTTGAGTTTGTTAAAACTAGTAGTGATATTTTGATTCAAAAATACACAAAAGGTGAAAAAATAAGTTTTCCTGATGAGCCTAAAAGAGATGGGTATTTATTTGTTGGTTGGTCTCTTGAAAAAGAAAATGATGAAATAATAACCCAAGAAATATTGGTTGAAAAAGAATTAACGTTATATGCACAATGGAAGGAACAAGGTTTTTCTTTAATATATAATAACAACATGTATGAAATTTCATGCAATGCAGAATTTATTAGTGAAAATAACGTTTTAAAAATAAAAGATAATAAAAAAACATATGAAATTAATGAACCAACTAAAGATGGTTATAAGTTTGATGGTTGGAAAGTTGTTTGCGGTGGCGAAACAATTTCAATAGCTGAATTTAAAATTGAAAATGCTAATGGGTGTGTTGTGGAATTGTTGCCAACATTTAAAATTAATTATATTAAGTTTAAAATTGCTGAAAGTGAATTATATAAAATTGAAGAATTGTCTCACGATGAATTGATCACCATATCAGACACGCTAACTTTTGAAATTGTTTTAAGTGATGCTGTTAGCGAATCAAATTTTTCAATAGAAACAACAAGTGGAGATGTTTCTATAATCAAAAACAATAATAAAAATAAAGTTATAATTGAAAATTTTACAAAGGACTTTGAAATTACAGTTAATAATTTAAAATTAAATGAGTATAATATTTTA
>JAZUCB010000170.1:0-1449 GCA_045638985.1 Clostridia bacterium | reverse complement strand
AAAATATGTTGTTAAAAACTTTGAAAATGACGAAGTTTTAGCATTATGTGAAAAGCTATGTAATTGCAAATTTGGCTCTATAAAGCAAATGCTTGCTGATAACTATTTTTATAAAGAAAAAGTTTTTAAAAATATTAAATAATGGTGGCAGAAATGTTAGAACAACTTAAAGATTTTTATTTTAAATATGCACCCACTTTCACCGAGCGTTATGAAAAAAATAAAGCAACGTTTTTATTAAGCAAATATGTTGATGATGAGTTTTCAAATATTGCCGTTGTTGATGAAAAAACAAATTTAAATTTAGTTGATGAAGAATTTAATAAGCTAAATTTAAAAAGTGTTTATTATTCATTTTCAAATCCAAATGATTCTTTTGATGTTTTATATGTTGATGATTATTTGTATTTTGAAAATTTAGATGTTTTGTTTGCGAAATATTCAAAATTAAAATCAAAAAACATTGAACTTTTGTTAGTTGATAATGATAAGCTTGGAAAAGAATATATGAAAATAAACGATGAGTGTTATTCGGCAGTTAGTTACGATAATCCATATTCCAATCTAAATAATTTTGGTTATTGCAAAAGTGTGTTGGATTTTCAGAAAAACGAGTGTGAAACTAAAACTCTGCTTTATATAATAAAGCTCAACAATCAAAATGTTGGATGCATTAACCTAACAATAAAAGATGATTTGTGTTATATTTCAGGCCTTGCAATTTTAACTGAATTAAGAAAAACTAGAGTGTTTTTGGCAATGGTTGATGTTCTTAATATTTTAAAAGTTAAAGGTGTTAAAAAAATATTTTGCGTAACAGAACTAGGTGAATATCCCGATATGCTTTATAAAAAATTGGGTTTTAAATCTCTTGGTGTTGCTTATGCGTTTAGGAGAAAATAATGGAAAGAATGATTGAATTTTTAGTTGAAGCAAAGAAAAACACATATGCAAATGGAGATGCTTTAAAAGTTGAATCTTCAAGGTCAGGTTCAAAAGATTATCATTTTGAAAAAGTTATTGATGGCAAAAAGTATGCCTATCACGACACTTACTTTGGTGGAGAAAAGTTTATTGGTGAAGAGGTTTTATATATAGATAATAATCCCATTTGGGCAATGAATTATTATGGTTACGCACTTAACGATAATTTAAGTGAAGAAGCTATGGATAAAGCTCTTCGCCCAGCCTTAATGCAAGTGGGGTTAGACCAAAAAGTTTTGCCAGTTCGTGGGGCGAGTAGCTTTGTTAATGGAGAATATGCTTATTCATTTGAAAGTTTTGGAACAGTGGGAAACTTTTCTGGTGTTGAGAAAATCTTTAAAAACGATGAACAAATTTTTGAGCTAAAATGCTTCGGAGGAATAATAAAATAATTTGTTTTTTAATTATAATTTGAGTCACTCACTTTAGGTAGGGTGACTTTTTGTAATATTTTGAATTTTGTGA
>JAZUCB010000169.1:0-5954 GCA_045638985.1 Clostridia bacterium | reverse complement strand
ACATGGCTACGATCCGACTTAGGCTGAAGACGAAGTTGGCTTATATAATTTAATAAAGACCAATCTTGTTGGAACAAGTGATGCAAATAGAAAAGCCTGTTTCTTTAAAGATATAATATATATAGCAAATAATCATCCTGAAGTTATAGATAAATTTATAAGCAAAGTAGACGAAATAACTGCGCGAGATGAAAACGGGCAAAGCGTTCTTGATTCATATTTAAATGATTATTATTATTTTTTCAATGCACCATTTGATAAACACTTGAAAACGGTTAAAAGTTACTGTGAAATAATTAGAGAGCACGAAAAACAAGATGTTTCAGATATCGAGATGGGTTCAAATTAAAGATGAAAACGGGGTGGCAATTATGGTAGAACCAATAATTCAACATATATATTCAAAAAGACATAATAATGAACTTAAAAATGATAACCTTTGGAATAAAGGCGAATCTTTTAAAATGCAAACCTTAGAGGGTGATGTTTTTTGCGTGCATGAATATGGGGCTTATGTTAATAAGAATAAAGAATATACCGCTGAAACTATTTCGCAAGAAAGTTTGTATCCAAGTGTTGATGATGCATGTTTAACAGAAGGGCATAGGTGTAAAAATTATTTTTTAATTGAAACAAAGGCGTTAAACGAGTTAATTAAAGAAAAGCAAGAAAACTCAAATTGCAGTTATGTTACGAGTATTGATGAATTATTGGCTAGCGGACATGTTCCAAATCAAATTCCGGGCTTAGTTATAGATCAATATGATGATAAACTTTTTAGAAACAAAGAACATTTTGTAAGTAAGTTATTGAATTTTTATGGAGTTCCAACTGTTTACAATCAAACGGTTATTGAAGAGATAGATTTTTTTGGTAAAAAAAGAGAAAAGCCACTAACCGTTTCAATTGATTTTATTAAGCCAAATGAAAAGTTTTATACTATTAATGAATATATGAATGAATTTGTTTTAGGTAAGAATAGATTTCAATATAAAGGAGCTTTTTGTTATAAGGTTGAAGAATTTTTATTTTCATTTGAAAGCGTTTTTAGAGAGCATTATAATAAAGTTAAAGAAAACGCTCCTGAATTTGCTTTAAGCGATGAAGAGGTTGATGCAGTAGTTTTGAAAAATGCTGAAGCGTTATGTTATGCAAAGCTTTGCAGAAATTATGCTTTAGGAGATTATGATTTCACAACTCTAAACTCAGGGGTTTTGTGTGATGAAAAAACAAAACAAATTAGTTTGGCTCCAGGCTTTGATTTAGAGGGTGCAGGTAAATATTCTATGCTTTATTCTGATAGATTCAAAAGATGGTTTAAAGGTTTTAAAGAAAGCGAAAATCCACAAAAAGCTTTAATGGAATTTTATGAAGAATGCACTAATGATTCTATTTCAACAAACACAATAGGAAACATTTTATATATTCAAGAAAATTTTCCAACAGTTATTCAAAAGTTTTTAGAAAAAACTAATGCACTGCTAAAAAGTGAAAACGGAGAAAATTGCTTGTTAGATGAATTTTTTGAGGAATTGTTTTTTAAAGCAGATTTGAGCGAAGATGAAAAAATTAGCGCTAAGCAATTATTTGTTGATGGAATTACTTTAGTTAAAGATGTTTGCGAAATAATTGCAAGTGAAAACGGTATGTGTGATTGTGTTCCTGAAAGTATGTAAAAGTTTCATTTTTAAAACTTAAATTTAAAGTTAAAGGTTTTGACAGTGTATAATTATTATAGTGTCAAAATAAGGTATAATTATGACAGAAAATAATATTTTAGCCTATATTAATAAATTGCACAAAGAAGGTGGCAATTTAAATGATGACTTGTGGAAGCAGGGTAAAGTTTTTCTTTTAAAAAATGAAAACAATGAAATTTGCAGAGCTGAAGCATATGGCAGTTATATTGATAATAATGCAGAATACAATCCAGTTAATAAAAACGTTGCATCAAAATTATATGAACAAGATGAAAACTTTGATGAGTTTGATGGGCATAGAATTAAAGAGTTTTTCATGGTGGATAGTTCTGCAGCAACTGAGTTTATGGATGAAATAAAAAACAACCCTAATTGCAGTTATATAAGTAAATTTAACGATTTAATTAAAAGTGGTTATGTTCCTAAAAAAGTTCCTGCATTAGTTATGCAAGATGATTGTGGGTGGGAAAATAACGATGCATTTGCAAGTAGATTTTTGAATTTATTTGGTGTGCCAACGGTTTATAACTTTAATCTTATGAATGAATATAAAATTTCTAATTTTGATATGCGAAGCCAAGTTTTATGTTCCTTAGATTTTGTTGGAGATAATGAAACGTTTATAGTTCTTAGAGATTATTTAAAAGAGGCAGAGGGTGATGCGTTTTATAGAAGGGGATATGATAACCGACTTGAAAGTTTAATTGAAGATTATAAAAAAGTTTATTTGCTCCATTTTGATAAAGCGGAGAAAACTCCACAAAATCCATATTCAACACCGATTGATATGGTTAAAGAATTAAAAAAGATGGAAGAAGAACTGTGTTATTTGAAATTGTGCAGGGTTTATGGGGCTGGGGATGGAGATTTTGGACTTTGCAATTGTGGGGTTATTATTGATAACAAAACAAATAAAATCAAAATTGCACCTTGTTTTGATTTAGAAGATGTTGGATTTTTTAATAAATTTATTTCTCAAACTTTAAAGGGTGTGATATTAGATGTTAAGTTGAATTCTGGTGGGATTGATGAAGAGGGATCAAATAAAATTTATGAATATATAAAAAAATCTTCACAATATAAAGACGATGCCACAACTCAACAAGCAACCATGCTTAAAGATATTAAATTTATTGCCCAAAAGCATCCGCAAGTTTTGGAGAATTTTATTAGCCGAGTTGATGAAGTTTTAAGTGTTAAAGAAGATAAAGAGTGTGAACTTGATGGATATTTAAAAACTTTCTATAAATATGACGCAGAAGATTTTAAAGAAAACTTAACTTGCGTTCGAGATATTTGTGGGGTCGTGCTAGATCATGAAATGAAAAACAATATGGAAATGGAATAATCGGAGAAAACAATGCAATCAATAATTGATTATATTAAAGAAAAATATAAATATTCAGATGAGATTCAAGATGAACTTTGGCATAAGGGAAAAACTTTCACCATTTATAACAAAGATGGTGAGGATTTTTCTTTGCAAGAATATGGCAGTTATGTTGATGATTCAGTTGAATATAATGGTGAAAAAATTATAGAAAAAGAAATATATGAGGATTTTGATTATGGGCTTGATAGCTTTGATGGGTGGCGTGCAAAACAATATTTTTTATTAGATTCGAAGTTTTTTGATGAGCTGATTGAAGAGAAAAAGAAAGATTCTAATTGTTGTTTTGTAACGTCGGCTGATGATTTATTAAAAGAGGGTTATGTTCCTAAGCAAACTTCAATTTTATTGCTTGAGGCCGATGAAATGATTTTGGGTTCTATTGGTAGAGATAAATTAGCAAGCAGGTTTTTAAATCACTTTGGCGTGCCAACTGCCTACTATGATGTTGCTCATGAAATTGAAGAAAGAGATGGGGAAAAAATAAAAAGGCAACATACCGTTTCTATTGATTTTTTAAAACCAAATCAAAAGTTTATATCTGTTTGTGATTATTATGATTATTATTTACATTCAAAGTATAAATTTTATAATGTTGAAAAGATTGTTGATTCCTATGAAAATATTTTTAAAGAACATTATAGAAGAGTTGCTGAAAAAAGCCCAGCAGATGCACTGAGCGAAGAAGAGTTAAATGCTGAACTTTCTAAAATGAAAGAAGATATAAGTTATATGGTGCTTTGCAGAAAGTATGCCTTAGGTGATGAAGACTTTGCTTCTACTAATATGGGCGTTATAGTTGATGAGCAAACAAAAAAAATAAGCATTGCTCCAGCGTTTGATTTAGAATATTTATGTGTGTTTGAAAGCTTTTATTTTGGTTGGACTTTTGAAGGCGACTTTAAACATGCGTTTAAGAATGGCGAAGGAAAAAGGTTTTTAGAGCATTATGATTATGATGCTGATTCAAACGGGATTAAACATTTTCTTTTAGATTTGAAATATATTCAAGAGAACCACCCTCAAGTTATTGATAAATTTGTTTTAAAAAGTAACGAACTCTTATTTGAAAAGGGAAAAACAAAGCTTAATAACTTTGTTAATGAATATTATGAGCATAATTCTAATGCTGAAATTGGGCAAAGGGAAGGTTTTGTTAATCGCGTTGTTGAAGGGTTGGGTTTAATAACAAACATTTGTGAGTGTTTTAGTTCTAATTATGAAGAGCCTAGTTTGGTTGAATAATTGAAAGATGTTGAGTATTGACAACATAGTAGTGCTATGATAAAATTTTAGAGAATTATTTAAGGTGGTAAAAAATGAAATTAGTTAATTATTTATTTAGTGATTTAGAAGAACATAAATTCGACTTTCAAAAAGTTATGAAAGATGTTATTAATAATTTTGGGCAAAATGAGATAGTTAAAATTCCAGAAAATCCAGGAACATTAATGGTTGGAACTCAAACCTATTTCGACACTCCCAATTATTCACTATTAAATGCAGGTGGTTTTTTGCGATTAACACAAAGAAAAGATGCTATTTCAAAAACTGCAATGGAAGAGAGTTTTTTAGAATATAAACCTAATGGAAATTCTAAGGTTGAAAATCTTTTCTTGCTTGATGAAGGTATATGCGCTGAAGTTGAAAAGATTGGTGCTATTTGGAAAATTAAAGATTTAAAGAAAGTTTTAGAAGTTAAGAGCAATAACTATCATTTTAATTTTCAAAAGGTTGATTTGAATTACCTTTTCACAGGAAAAGCCAACATGGTTGATTTTATTTTGCAAACTTCAACTATTTATCCAGCAGATTCAAATCAAGGCAAAGAGGTGATTTTTGCAACTTTGGCTGATAAAACAGCTGAACGCATAAGAAGAAAAGATTTGCAAGAATATCAAGAAAGAACCGATGAAGCCTTTGATATTTTCCAAAAAACTATTGAAAGGGAAACCGGTTTTAGAAAAATATCAAATTATAGATATGGAGAATTGGTTAATTTGTGTCCTGAATCAGTTGATATGCCAGAAACAGACCCTCAGATGTGATAAAAGAACGAATTGTTTTTCAATTCGCTTTTTTTATTAGTTATATAAAAAAGTATTATGAGTTAAAAAATAACATATTGAAAAATTCATTAAATTATGATAATATTAAAAATATGGAAAAAGACTTTGATTATAGCATTGTTGGAACTCAAGATGATGATTTTTATAGTTTAAAAGCAATTGAAAATAGAACAGGGGAAATCTGCGGAAGTATTTCTTTTGGTTTGAAATATAAAGAACGCCATGCATGGTTGCAAAATATTGAAGTTAAAGAAGATTTTAAAAAAAATGGAATTGGGCAGGCGTTATTAACCAATTTTGAAAATATTTGTGTGCAGAAAAGGTTGTTTACTGTTGAGGGCAAATTTTATCCTAAAGATGATCATGCAAAAAGTTTTTATGAAAAGAATAATTATAAAATAGAGCAAGAAGATTATGGAAAAGAAATCTTTAAACGTTTAGATCCAGAAAGCGTTGCTGATGCTTATACAAAATGCGCTCATCGGGTTGAGTTTGTTGATGAGGCTGAGATGATATAGTTTATACAACATAGGAGTTATTATGGATAAAGAGCAAATTGATAAACTAATTGAAGAATTGCTAAAATCACAACGTGAATATAAAGATTTGCCTGATGGATTAGATTGCGAAGGTAAGAAACCAGAAATGCCTTATTTTCACAAAATTTATCCGTTAACAAATGAATGCTTAAACGAATATTTTGCAAAACTTAATCTAAAGGATAAAAAGGTTCTAACAGTTGGTAGTTCTGGCGACCAAATATTATATTCTCTTGCTTACGGAGCAAAAGATATA
>JAZUCB010000168.1:0-11760 GCA_045638985.1 Clostridia bacterium | reverse complement strand
CACACCCAACTATTTACTATTTGATTACACTTCATACAACAAATTAAATTACAATTTCATTGTATATCTCTTCTAATTGTTTTTGAACAACTTCAATGTCGTAATTTGATGCAACATTTAAATTATGTTTACACATATTTTTTCTAAGTTCTTCATATTTTATTAATTGCTTAATTTTTTCAGATATTGTGACATAATCATTTGGTGAACAAACAAATCCACCTACTCCATCTTCTATTAAATCCTTATTTCCTCTTGCAGTACTCGTAACAACTGGCAAACCAAAATGTAAGGCTTCAATAATTGATAATGTTAAACCCTCCTGATAAGATGGTAATAAAAACATATCACTTGCTATCATAACATCATTAATATCTTTTCTATAGCCCAAAAATTCAACTTTTTCATTAATTTGCAGAGTACTAATTAGTGCCTCTATTTCTTCTTTATCTCTACCTCTACCACAAATTAAAAATTTTAAATTTTCAGCTTTTAATTCAGCAATTGCTCGCACCATTGTTTCATAATTTTTTCTTTTGATTATTTCAGCAACAGTTAAAATTGTAAATTCATCAGTTAAACCCAAATCCTTTCTTATGTCTTCTCTCTTTCTATTCTCGTTATATTTATTAGGGTCGTAACCAATTCCATTGATCTTATATTTCTTTTTTGCCTTCCATTTTTGACAAGCTTTAAAGTCTTCATCATTAATTGTAATTAATGCAGTTGTGTACTTTGCTAAATATTTTTCTATTGTTTTAAATATAAAATTTTTAATTGAACTGTTTCCTTTAAAGAAATGAAAACCATGTGCAGTATAAATGCAAGGAAGTTTAAATTTTTTTGCAATTAATCTTCCCATCAATCCCCCAACTGGTTGTTGGCAATAGATTAAATCATATTTTTCTTGCTTTTGTAGTTTTTTAAGCTTTTTATATCCGCTTAAATTTTTTGGTGAAATAGGACTTCTTGCAAAGTCAATTTCATGAACCTTAAACCCATATTTTTCTTTTAATTCATCAAACCAAAATCCAGTTTTAGCACAAACGCACTCAACTTCATTACCTTTTTCTTGTAAAAACTTAATATGCGGAATTAAAAACTGCCAAATCATATTATCGGTTGTTGCAACAACCATAATTTTTTTATTTGTTAACATATTTCAATCTCCCTTATTTGAAATTATTTTCGTTGTAATTCTCTCCATGAAGTTCTGGAACAAATTGCACTGTTTTTTGTTTGGTTGAAACTAGTTCATTTGCTTTTGATAAGCCCAAATCATATTGCTCTTTTGTTATTTTATTTGCTTTTAAAAGATGATCTGAATAATAATATTCTCTCTTTTCTGCGTTCTCTTCTGCACCATTTGCTGAACCACCTTTAAAAACAGCTAAAAAGGTTCCAAAAAACAACTTAAAATCGTTAACAAATGTAACGTTATTTGAATATTCCAAATCTCTTTTAAAAACCTTTTCCCAACTCAATTCACTATTTCTATCATAAACTTGTGCAGGACCAGTTAACCCAGGTTTAACAGAATATATTCCCAAAGTTTCTTCATCATAAAAAATGTTATCTTTTATTAATCTTGGTCTTGGGCCAACAATGCTCATGCTTCCAAATAATATATTGAAAAGCTGAGGAATTTCATCTAAGCTTGTTTTTCGCAAGATTTTTCCATATGTTGTTATTCTATCTTTATCAGGAAGAAGATTTCCGTTTTCGTCTTTCTTATTAGTCATAGAACGAAATTTATACATAGCAAAAATTTTATTATTCTTGCCCGGCCTATATTGCTTAAAAATTGGATTTCCCTTCAAGAAAATTAAAGAGCAAATATAAATTATAATAAACGCTGGAGAAAGCACCAAAATGCCAATTAAAGAAATAAAAAAATCAAAGAATCTTTTAAAAAATAATGCATATAATCCACGTTTTTTCTTTTGTTTATTTTCGCTCATAACATCACCTAAAACTATAAATTTGTTTTAAAATACCTAAGTATTTTACATACTAAAGATTAACATTTTTCAGCAATAATCGTCAAGCAATAACCAGTCAGAAATTCAATATAAATCAACATTACGCATGAGTTTAACTACTAAATAATAAGTTTCTAAAATTTGTGCTCAAATTCAACAAAACATGCAATACAACCAACGTTATAAACTTTCATTTCTTGAATATAATATAACATGATTAGAAAGATTAAATTAATTGAAAGTTACATTTATTCAAAGCAATTAAAAATGCTTTGTGAGCAATTAAACTCCTCCCAATTTAAAGAGGATTTACTATTAATAACGGCGAATGATTTATGTTCAAACCTTTTAACCACTGCTAAAAATATGCTAACAAAATACAAAATGAACAACCTATCATTCAACGTTTTAAACTCAGATATTTCTAAAACCAAATTCTTTAAAACCAGCATCGATAACTACAAACTTCTTTGCAAAATGATGCAAGAATTTATTAAACATTTTGCTTTAATAAACTACTATGCAAACAAAATTTAATCAACTATGCAAACAACAAAAAAAGGCTATCTATAGCCTTTTTATTTATTAACTCAATCTTATATCAGCACCCTTAATATCAACCTTAAAACACCTAGAAGATTCTGCCAATCTTGAGCAAATACGCTCCCCATACCTTTCGTTTAACTGAATAAAGTTAAGGTTTGTTGTTATGATTGTTTTTTTATTATTAACCATTCTTTCATTTAAAATTGAATATAAATATTCAACGGTAACATTTTTAATAATATTCTCTGTTCCCAAATCATCAATGCATAAAACATCGCAAGTTAAATAATCATTCAAACACTCTTTTTCTTCCATTGATCCACAGTGAATTTTTAATAAATTTTGATTCATTGCAAAGGCTGTTTCATAATAAACAAAAGTGCCCTTTTCTATTAATTCGCTAACCACGCATTCCATTAAAAATGTTTTGCCAACACCAACCTCTCCACTTAATAAAATGGTGTCTATTTTTGTTTGGAATATTTTATCGCAAAAGGTTTTTAAAAGCGAAGAAATCTTCTGCAAATTTTCTCTCTGTTTTTGATCAGGAACTAAGTTATAATTAACATCATCAAACCTTGGCAATTTAGATTTGTGAAGCCCACTTGCCTCAATCAATTTATTGCTTAATTCCTTTTTAAAACATGCGCATTTTTTTCCATCAATAAAACCTGAATCATTGCATTTTTCACAATCATAATTAGGCTTTAATAATTTTGCATCAATGTTTTTTTCTTGCATAACGATTTGCATTTTTTCTTTTAATTCTTTTATTTGAGACTTATTTTTTTCACACTCATCAAGTTTATTACTTGCCAAATTTTTTGAGTAAGCTATTCTTAAGTCTTGATATTTTTCATAAATGTTTTTAAACTCAGTAATATTTAAACATTTTTCTAAATATTCATCTGCCAATTTTTGTGAATGCATTCTTTTTTGAGTGTATGATGTTTTTATTGAATTTTCAATACTTTTAATATCCATTAAATTTCAACCTCATCTAAGTTATCAAACAAACTATTTAGTTGCTTATTTGAATACTCTCGTTTAACATAGTCATTCTTTCCACTTGATCCAAAATCTTTGCCAATATTAAGTTTTTGAGCTTGTTCAATTGTTTCAACTTTATTTTCGTGGAATTTTGCTAAAATTTGGTTCATATATTGCATTGGCAAATATTTGCCAACTGATATTTTCAATGCATAATCAATCAAATCTGCGTTTAACTGCCAATCAATTGTCCATGTTTTATAAAACAACCTATCAGTTGCGTTAACATTTCTATTTATTCCCAATTTCTCAAGCATTTCAAAGATTTCTTGATCTTTAGAAATTAAATCTTCTAAATAACCATTAATGCTTTCTTCGCTAAGCAAACCCAATTTAAACAATTGATTGACTTTAATATTCATACCCTCAAGGGTTCTAATACTTGATCTGAAACAATATTTTGCAATAGTTTCTAAAGTTTTAATATCAAAGCCCAACGCCTGCCAAGGAACAACATATTCATCTGTAACTGTTTCTAGATTTTCATATCTTAAGCCTAAATTCTTGCATATTTGCTTTGTTGCTTCTTGAAGAACTTTAACATTTTCAAAATAATCTTCAATTTCTTTAACACTTTCAAGTTTCAAGCTATAACACTTTTCAACTAATGCATTAAGTTTTAAAAAGCCTCCAGCACCTTTCACTTTTTTCGCAAGGGCAATTATAACATCCATTGGAACTTCAAGTTGATTTTTCCATGACAAAAACATTTGATATTCTTCACTTGAAGCTGATCTTTTAAGACCTAAAACTTTAAGCACGTCTTGAATAACGCCTGAACTTAGATTTATTTGCTCTAATTGATTTTTAACATCATCAACTGTTTGAACGCCCGACGTTGCCCAGTTTCTTGCAACGGTTAAAATATAAGAATGCCCAACATTTGCTCCCTTTTGCTCAACGCAATATTTTATTATTAAAATCATGGCATCAACTTCAAAATGATAATGCTCAATTGCATAGTAATATTCTTGATATTCATTAGGAGTTATCATTCTTTCAGTGATCAACTCTTGAATTGCAATGTTGAATTTTTTATATTTATCTTTATTAAACTTTTTTAATGCAGTTGAGCCAGATTTAATTGGCAAAAATCTAAATTCAAATGGATCATTATTAATTGTTTGAATAAGATTTTGCTCTTCCCAATATGCAAATGAACTAACCACTTCTTCTTCGGATAAATTAAGCGCTTTTGCAAAACTTTCAATGTTGTTATCAAAAGAATCTGGAGTTTGGCAAACATACAAACCAAACAAATAAACTTTAACGCAAATTGGTGGAGCGCTTGGCAAAAAGT
This sequence comes from Clostridia bacterium, assembly GCA_045638985.1. Classification (GTDB taxonomy): domain Bacteria; phylum Bacillota; class Clostridia; order Christensenellales; family UBA1242; genus UBA11490. Next base: position 6,882 of record JAZUCB010000168.1, on the reverse strand, counting down.
CCTTTAAAAAGGTGTTTTCTAGCTCCACTGTTTTATTAGATAAATAATCATTAGTAAACTTACAAAGTGCCATTATAACTCCATGTGTTTTTATTTTCTCTTAATAATACCAAACTTTACCCTTTTTAGCAATCCACTTTTATAACTTTTAACGTTTTAGCAAATTTTTTTGATAATAAATCATTCCTAAACTCGGCTATTAGATTTTTATTAAAACCTTTTTCACTTGCTGGTTTTCCAATTATTTTGACGATATATATAATATAATAATAAATTTATAGATGCGTTTAATTTATTTTGCTATATATCTTTTATATGTTATAATTTACTATCATAGAAAAATGGAGAATTATTGTGAGAATTTTACACACAGCCGATTGGCATTTGGGTTGCAAAACCGATGACTTAGATAGATTGGCAGAACAAAAAGATGCTTTACGTCAAATAACTGAAATCGTTAAAAATAGAGATGTTGATATGGTTATTATCGCTGGAGACATCTACGATTCAATTATTCCATCTTCTGATGCTGAAGATTTATTTTATAAAACAATTTTGGATTTAAATCACGATGGTAACGTTGCAATAATTGCAATTGCGGGAAACCACGACGAACCTAAACGCATGAGTAATGCTAATGTTTTTTCGCATAATTTCGGCATATATTTAGTTGGGTCAACTGAAACAAATAAAATAAGAACTGGTAAAACCAATAAAAACATATATGCAACAAATTATGGCAAGGGCTTTATTGAATTCGAAACAGCTATAGGCGAAAAAGCAGTTGTTGCTTATTTGCCATACCCTTCTTACTATAGATATAAAGAAACCAGAAAAGAAGGTGATGATTTCGATGAAAAGGTTAAAGAATGGTTAAAACCTGGAATCTCAGCTTTTAAAGATGATACTATTAATATTCTAACAGCTCACGTTATGGCTTGCGGACTTCACCTTAAAAAAGAAGAAATGGAGTTATACACAACCCTTGCCAACAACACCAACACTGTTAAACCTGAAACTTTATATTCAAACGCGCACTACACTGCCCTTGGTCATGTTCATAAATGCATGCCCGTTGATAGAGAACATAATATTCATTATTCTGGGTCTTTAATAAATCAATTTTTCAATGCAGGTGAAAACGACACAAAGGTTATGCTTGTTGATTTAGACGCAACTGGAGTTAAACGCATTGAAAAAATTCCACTAAACGTTAAAAAACTTAAAAAATTCACAGGAACAAGCTTATTTCAAGCAGAAGTTTTCTGCAAAGACAATCCTAACGACTTAGTTAAAGCAGAAGTTATTAAAGTTGATAAAATATCTTTAGATGAAATTAAAAGAGTTAGAGAAGAATACCCTAACCTTGTTACTTTGTCGATCATAACTAAAGACGCAATGCAAAACAATTCTCAAGAGCCATCAAAAAAAGATATGCCTCTTGATAAACTTTTCGACAATTTCTGCATTAGAAAAACTGGAGCACCTGCTTCTAAAGACATTAAAGACTTATTTCTTGAATTAATGACGGAGGAAAGCGATGAGACCAATTAATTTAAAGATTAAAGGCATCAATAGTTACGTAACTGAGCAGACTGTTGATTTTGAAAAACTTGCTCAAACTAACCTTTTTGGAATTTTCGGTGAAACTGGAAGCGGAAAAACAACCATATTAGATAGTATTATTTTAGCATTATATGGTACTAGCGAAAGAGATGTTATTCAAAACCTAATCAACGTTAATAGTAACACTGGATACATAACTTTTATTTTTGAGGCAACAAAAAGAAACAAAAAAAATCGCTACACTGTTTATAGAGAATTCAAAGTTAGAGCAAGTGGATTAAAAAGCGAGGCCACTTTAATAAACACCAAAACTGGCGAAGTTTTAGCAGAAAACCCTGATAACGTTAACGAAAAAATTTTAGATATTATTGGAATTGGCAAAAAAGAATTCTTAAAATCAATCGCCCTTCCTCAAGGCGAATTCGATAAATTTTTATTAGACACTCCCCTAAACCGAAGGAGAACAATTGCTAGAATTTTTGACCTTGAAAACTTTGGTCAAAAACTAAATGAAAAAATAAAAAATAGAAAAGACGCCTTAACCTTAAGAAAACTTAACTTAAGCGATCAATTAAATTTATATAAAGACGTTAACCAAACAGATATTAAAACTCTTGAAAAAAACCATAAAATTTTAACTAATCAAAAAATTGAAACCGAATTTTTATTAAATAAATCAAAAATTGAACTTTCAGCAATGAAACTTGATTACAACACTAAAACTCGTTTAAATGAAGTAAACTCTTTGCTTACTCTTAAAAAACAACAAAAACCAAATTTTGAAGCCTTAAAAAATCAAATTGACTACACTGAAAAATATGGCCAATTTATTAAAATTAATGAAAGGCATGAAAATTGCATTGCTGAGATTAATGAAATCAACTTGCAAAATAAGCAACTTGAAGCTGATATTGAAAGCATTTTAGAAAAAATCGAAACAAGCAAACAGCATGAAAGTGAATGCTTGGCAAGAAAACAAGAACAAGAAGAAATTTTAAAAGTTAAAAAGCTAGAATCTGAAAAATATGTTAATTTATCAGCCAAAATTTCTGAAAAAGAAAAAGAATTATTTGATTTAAACTCTGAGCTTCTTGAGGTTAATAAACATTGCGAAGATTGCCAACAAAATCTAAACCAACAAAATTTAATTAGTAGTGAGTTGCAATCAAATATTTCAAGCGTTGAAGAGCAAGTTTATTTAATTAGCGATAAAATTAAAGCCGTTGATAACCTTTCTATTTACGATTTTAGAAAAGACGTTCAAGCTTACAATGAAATTTTAAAACAAAATTTAAGCGACAGAATCTTTGAAAATGTTGAAAGCAAATATATTAAAGCTTTAATTAAGCAAACGCTTACTCTTGTTAATAACTTCAATTTAAAAAATGAGAAAAAACTTGCTTTCTTAGAAGAAAGTTTAAAAGAAGTTCAAGCTGAAGAAGGAAAAATTGATGAATATAAAAGAGAACAAGAGACTAAAAAAATGTTCTTGCAAGAATCTGTTTCAGTTTTAAAAGATAAATTAAATAATGCCCTAACAAACATAAATATTTTAAACGCAGACTTAAATGTTAGTGAATCAAAAGCAAGGCAATTAAATGTTAAAATTTCAAACATTAAAAAAGAAATAAAGAAAAACAACACAGAAATTGAAAAATTGTGTTCTCCAAAACAATTAAGCGCTATTGATAAAGAATTTGTTTTAACTTGCAATCTTTATTTAGAAATTGAAAAAGTTTTAGCTGATTTATTAAATGAGCATAACTCCACTATTTCTAAGTTAAATGCTAACAATTCGGTTTTAGCCACTTTAAAAAATCAAGAAAAAGAATATAACTCTGTTTTGAAACTATTAACAAATAAAAAATATTCTTTCAATGAAATTAAATATGAATTGCTTTTAAGCACCGATGAATTAAAAATTGCTAAAAAACAAGTTGAAGAATTTGAAAAAGAATACACCTACCTTAGCGAAACTGTTAAAAACTTAAAAGCAAATTTAAAGAATAAAGACGTTTCAAAAATCACAATTTTATCAATGCAAAAGAACGTTGAAATGCAAGAAAAACAACTTCTTCAATTAAATTTGCAAGTTGAATTATCAAAACAAGCCATTGATAGACATAAAGAAACTATTAACACAATTAAAGAAATAACAGCTGAACTTAATGAAGTAACAGAAAAATTAGACACATTGCTTGAGTTCAACTCCCTAATTTCTGGAGGTGCTTTAATTGACTATGTTTCTGAAGAATATATGTTCTTAATAACCGACTTTGCAAACAAATATGTTTATAACATTAGCCATGGCAAATATTTATTGAAATATGATGGCGACTTCAATGTTATTGATAACTTTAATGGAGGAATTTCAAGAACAATTAAAACACTTAGTGGTGGTGAAAGATTTATCATTTCCCTTTCAATTGCTTTGGGTATTTCTCAAAGTGTTGCAACTAGCCATAATAGAAATATTAACTTCTTCTTTATTGATGAAGGATTTGGCTCACTAAGTGATGGTTATATTGAAAAAGTTCTTCAAGCGTTTGATGCATTAATCAAATTGGATTTTACTGTAGGTTTCATTACCCACGTTGATAAAATGGAACAATATATAACAAGCAAAATTGTTGTTTCAAAAGCTTCAAACCAACAAGGTTCAATCATAACAGAAAGTTATTAAAATCAATTAAAAAAAGTTTATATTTCGTTTTTAATCCAAACAAAATATAAACTTTTTTTTGTTATTAAATTCAATTTATTATATTTATATTTTTTAAAATATCTCCATATATTAAAATATTGTTCACATAAATTAATTGGTTATTTTAAATATTTTTATACTTAACTTAAGAAAATATATAACCACAATAACTAAACTTTTAACATGGAAACACTCTTACGCAAACAACAGTTAAATCATCGGAGCACTCACCACCATTTAACTCTATTGTTTTTTCTAAAATTCTTTCAGCTAATATTTGAGGATTAATTGTTGATTCATCATTAATAAAAACTTTTAAGTTATTGAACCTATCAAAAGTATCACTAACCCCATCGCTAACAAACACAAACATATCAAAACCATGAAACACCCTACTCTCTATTTTGGGTTGCATTTCTTCTAGAATTCCAATCGGCAAAGAACTCCCACCAACAACCTCTGTTTCTAACTTTCTTTTTATATAGCAATCTGGAGAACCCAGTTTTATAAAATCACACGACTGCTGATTTAAATCAAACACACAAAGATCAAGCGTTGAATAAGTTTCTTCTTGAGATAACGTTAATAACTTATTAACAGAATTTAATATAGTTTGATTATCAAACCCAACCTTATAAAAATCTTCAATTAAATTTATTGTTTGATTACTTGATTTATGCGCATTTATTCCATTCCCCATTCCATCACAAATTGCCATTATATATTTTCCATTCCCAACATTTATTAAGGAATGGCTATCTCCATTAATTCTTCTTCCATCTTTGCATCTTGTGGCACTTCCAAAAACAATATCAAACTTTGGCTTAACACTTAAAACAACCTCGCTCATGTTGGAAATTTGCGATGGTTTAACTTTTGAAATTTTCATCTTTGAACCACAAACTTTAGAAACACATTTTTCAATTATCTTTTCATCAAATGTTTTGTTTTGCACTATTAAAGTAACAATTTTGTCATAAACCCCTTGCTCATAAACAATAACTTCAGAACAATTGACATTCTTATATGTTAAATCTTCCAAAATTCTATTTTCACTTTCCAAATCAAAAGTTATGTTTTTATTTATTTCGTTTATTAAACCTTTTAAAACAGCTGAAACCCCACCCAATTGATCTGCTATTAAAGTTTTACTTGAATCCATGTTTGATATCATATTTGCATAGTTTTTATAACTACTAAAAAGTTGATTAAAAGTGCTAATTAAAAAATTTACCTTATTACATTTAGAAGATAAAAACTGAGGCAAATCTAGCACGGTTATTCTTCCCCTATCGAACCCAATATCAACTAAACCTGCAAAGGTTTGAAAAGATAAGTCTCTATTTATTTTTAAACATCTATTTCTTTCAGAACATTTTGAACAAACCTTTTCAACACACTCATTAACTATCATTTGCTTAGCATCTTTTTCTGTTAATTGACCCTTTATTGTTGCCCTAAAAACATTGTTCATATCTGTGAATATATCAGCAAGATAATCCATTTTTAAACATAACTGTTCCTTACTTCTATTAACAATACTTCTAACAGCAACCTTATCTTTATAACCACCCAGCAAACTATTAAGATACTGAAATAAGCTTTTAGGCAAACATAAATAAATTAATCCTGCCAATCCAACACTAAGAATGCTTTGCCACTCGAAGAAGGAATAGGTTTTGAAATAAAATCCAAAAACAAGCTCAGTTAGTAAAATACTGATTGAACTAAATATTTTTAAATTACTATTAAAGGCAATTGCCATAATAGCATATAAAACAAAACTTGCTATGTAACTTGGGTTCGTGAACATAAATGCATAACCAACACCAAACAAACCAGCCAACACCATTGTTGTTGATTTTGAAAACAACTTAAGACTTATTAAAACACAAAGTGCAACAACAAACTTGATAGGTTCAATAGAATAAAAATTTAAACTGGTTAAACCCATTCCTAAAATAACAATAATAATCCCACCGCAAATTTGCTCATCTAAATTTAACCTATTGGAAAATCCTCTAATAATCGTACCTTTAAAGAAACACAGGCAACAATATAAAAATATTAAACTCAAAGCACAAAAAACAATCATGGTTGCTAATTGCTTAGGAGTGTTTGAATTTAAATACACAAACAAAATTTCAGGAATTATTGTTGCAATATATAAGCTTGGAAGATTAATATCTTTATTTAACTTTTTAAAAACTATAACAAAAAATAAAGTTGCAAAAACTGAAAGCATAGAAACATAAAAGCAATTCAAACTAAAGCCTGCCAAACTATTTGCAAGTAAAAAATTGCCACAGATAATATATGGATTAAAAACTTTAGCCCAAACAATTGCATTTAAAACGGCTATTCCAAATGGCGAAAAAAAAGTTCCAAAAAAACTAGCCTTTGCCGTAATAAAAAACAAAGCAAATATAAAAATTTGCCACAACAATTTTTTAAAAAACTCCGACTTGTTTAATTTTAGAACTTCTTTGTTATATGCAACCCCAATCATTAATTTTCTCCTTAACGATTAGAATTTAACATATTTAATATTTTCTAGGTAAAAAGAAAAAACCAACAAAATGTCGGTTTTTTACTTTTATTATCTAAACAAT
>JAZUCB010000167.1:0-1105 GCA_045638985.1 Clostridia bacterium | reverse complement strand
TGAAAAAAATGTTGTTATAAGTGCATTATATTCTGAATTTGAAATTGAATCAATTGAGTTAATTGATGGAGATGATGATCCAGAAATTGCATATAAACTTGAATATGAACAATATGAACCTCTTGATACAACAAATATGTTTATAAAAATTAATTATATTGCGGGTGGTTCTAAAGTAATTCCAGTTATGCAAGGGGATATTGAATTCTTCACAAGTGCATTAATAGGTGAATGTAGTGCTAACGTTGTTTATAAAACACATAAAGTAAAATATAATTACACGGTTATAACCAATCTTCCAACTTATAAGGTTGAAGTTAATAATGGATTAATTGTTGAAGTTGATAATAATGTTATTAATATGGAAATCTCTGAACGTGATTTTGTTGAAGGGGTTTTATTAAAAATTCAACCCGTTATTGGAGAAAATCAATATTTTATTGGCTGGTTTAACCAAAATGATGAATTAGTTTCTAGTGAGTCTGATTTGATTATAACAACCACAAATCAACAGTACTATGTTTCAGCAAAAATAGAAAATGATAGGATTATAAAAGTAGCACCTATTTATGGATTTAAAAATGAATTTAACCATAACGAAGAATTTACTTTAAATTTAATGATTGAGGTTGAATATGCTTCTGGTAAAACGACGTCAAACATTAATGTTGAAGATGAGATGATTGATTCAGAGTTGAATTTTTCAACTGATGTGCCGGGGAATAAACAAGCAAAAATAACATATATAGATGAGTTTGGTAATGAGGGTATTCTTTTATATGATTATAAAGTTAATAAACTTTTCAAATCATTTGAAGCATCAATTTCTAAAACTGATTATTATTTAAATGAATTAACGGAAAATATTTTTGCAAATATTTTATTTGAAGTAGCATATAGTGATGATTCTGTTGAGATGGTTAATACTGACTTATTAACTATTAGTGAGTTGGATACTTCAACAGAGGGTGAAAAAGAAATAACGGTTTCATATGAATGTTTAGGTAATAAGTGTGAAGCAATTATTACAATTTTAATAGAAAAAGCACCTGCAATAGAAAGTGTTAAAGATTTGGATTTTAATATTGAAGATGATTTAATTAAT
>JAZUCB010000166.1:0-4808 GCA_045638985.1 Clostridia bacterium | reverse complement strand
GGATATTGACAATATACATATAATATGTTAAAATAGCTATATAATCAAAAATAAAGGTGGGAAATATTATGGATTATAAAAAAGAAAATGAGCAACTTTATTCAGTTACTTCAACAGATAAAAATTTAGATAAACAAAAATCGTGGCAAAAAACAAAAGATTTTTTAAAATCCACAACCGGCGTTGGTCTTTCTGTTCTTACATTACTTACTGCTGGATTGGGAGTTTTAGGAGTCTCAAAAATAGCTGATGCAACATTTGATTTTATTAATTATTATCTTGAACCAGAAAATATAAAGAACTTACACTTGATAGATAATTATACAAAAATAAAAGTTGATTTACCAAACGGCACATATTACAATATGGGCAGCTATTTATACACAAATGAAGGCGGAGAAGTTGTTTGTGTTATTAATGAATTTGACAAACAAGCTGCAGATGTTAGAGCACTTCCTTATATGCTTTTAGGAGCAGACCCTTTAATTCCTGCTCAAACTTATGTTGCCTTAACAAATAATTTCTCTAATGTTGAATTTTATTCAGAACATAGAGACTGTGGTAAGTTTGAAGTGTCTTTTCTAAATTTAGCAGACGGCACAATTAGAGATGGAATTATTAACGAGGGTAAAGCAGAGTTCTTAGACTCACCTGAATCCACAACTTAAATTGAAATGGGAGAATAAACTTAAAAACCGTAATTTTCACGGTTTTTTTATTTTACATAAATTTATATTTTTTTTTAAATTCACTATTGACAAACTAATAAACTCGTGATAAACTGATGTAATTTAAAAAGGGGTGGAAAAAATATGAAAAGAGAAGTAAGAAAAAACATGAAATTATCTTCTTTATATGAAGATAGAAAAAATGCAGATAAAGCTGCATTGCAAGCTCAAATGGGAGCAGACACATTAAAAGCTGAAATTGACAAATTAATGACAACAACTAACGGACTTTCTAGTAAACAATATGCACATGTAAAAACTCTTATTAAAGAATACGAAAAACTAAACAAAGAAACTGTTAAACAAATCAAAATTTCTGAAAAATGCTCTAAAAAAGAAAAAAAGGTTAGAAATTCTAGTCCTGCAAAAACAGCTGCTAAAGTTTTTGCTACTGGCGCTGCTGCAGCAACATTAATTGGTGGAGCTTATGTTGCTGAAGAAACAGGTTTATTAGATAAAGTTATTGATGCATTAACTCCAACAACAGAAGTTACAGTTGTTATTCCAGTTAATCCTAATAAACCAGTTGAAAATCAACAACCTCAACAAGAACAACCTCAAGTTCAACAACCTGTTGTTGAAGAAAAAGTTTTAACAGCTGGAGATAAAATCAATTTCACAAGCGACACTCCATTCTATCAATCAGTTGAAGGTTCTGATACAATTGTTTCTAATGGAATTCACGTTTTAACTGGTAAATTCGCTTACACAAATGAAGCTGGTCAAGTTATTGGAGTTGTTAAAGCTGGTGATATCACTAAAGCAGATAACTTCGCAGAAGCTGCAGGAATTAACACAAACTTTGCTCATGCATTATTCACAACTGAAGAAAACTATAACAATTATGTTACTTCAACTCAAGGTGTTTCAGAAGGCGTTATGCAACCAAATACCTTAGACGGTGCAGAATTTGCTCGTGGTTGGGTGGATCTTGACGATATTCCTGTTGCTGAATAGCAAATTTAAAAAATAAAAAAAACTACTTCAAGTGAAGTAGTTTTTTTTATTTTTTTAATAAATTAATTAAATTTCAACAATTAATCTCTTGATTTTGTTTTTATTTGATTGGTTACTTTTTCAATAAAGCTTTCTAAACTAATTCCGTTCTCTTGAGTGAATTTTCTTCCTCTATATGAAATAGTTTTATCTTGCATTTCTTTTTCTCCAATAATTAATTGATATGGAATTTTATCATTAGAAGCTTCTCTTATTTTATAATTAATTTTTTCATTTCTATAATCTTCTTTAACCTTAATTCCAGCTTCTCTTAATTTTTTTGCAACTTCTTTGCAATAATCTAAACTTGCATCAGAAATATTTGCAACCATAACTTGAACTGGGCATAACCATGTTGGCAACGCACCTGCATATTTTTCAATTAGAAGTGCTAAAGTTCTTTCATAGCAACCAATTGAAGTTCTATGGATAATATATGGATATTTTTTAGTTCCATCACTATCAGTATACTCCATACCAAACTTTTCAGCTAATTGAAAATCTATTTGAATAGTGATTAACGTATCTTCTTTTCCAAACACATTTTTAATTTGAATATCTAGTTTAGGGCCATAGAACGCAGCTTCTCCTTCTTCTTCTGAGAAGTTTATATTTAAATCTGTTAATATTTCTCTCATTCTATCTTGAGTTTTTTCCCACTGCTCTGCACTTCCAATATATTTTTCTTTATTATTTGGATCCCATTTAGAAAATCTATAAGAAATATCTTCATCTAAACCTAAAGTTTTTAAGAAATAAACTGCTAAATCTAAACAATTTTTAAACTCATCTTCAAGTTGATTAGGTAAGCACACAATATGACCTTCTGAAATTGTGAATTGGCGAAGTCTAATTAACCCGTGCATTTCTCCACTTGATTCATTTCTAAATAAAGTTGCAGTTTCATTAAATCTCATAGGTAAATCTTTATAGCTTCTTGGTTTGTTTAAATAAACTTGGAATTGGAATGGGCAAGTCATTGGTCTTAAAGCAAACACTTCTTTATCTTTTTCTTCATCACCCAAAACAAACATGTTTTCTTTGTAATGGAACCAGTGGCCTGAAATTTTATATAAATCATTTTTAGCCATAAAAGGAGTTTTGGTTAGAATATAACCTCTTTTTTCTTCCTCATCTTCAACCCATCTTTGCATTGTTTGAAGAACTTTACTTCCTTTTTCAAGCATAATTGGTAAACCTTGACCAATATAATCAACAGTTGTGAAGAATCCTAATTCTCTTCCAATTTTATTGTGATCTCTTTTTAAAGCTTCATTAACTTTTTGAATATGTTCGCTCAAATCTTTTTTACTTGCAAAAGCAAAAACATAAACTCTTTGAAGCATTTTATTTTTTTCACTACCTCTCCAATATGCGCCACTTGCTCTTGAAATTTTAAAACCAACATTTTGAAGTTTAAAAGTGTTTTCAACGTGAGGACCACGGCAAAGATCAAACCAGTTTTCTCCTAAATAGTAAATTGAAATTGTTTCGTTTTCAGGAAGTTCATTAATTAACTCACACTTATATTCGTTATCTTTAAATAATTCTAAAGCTTCTGCTTTACTAACTTCCTTACGTTCAAAAGACTCTCCCTTTTTAACAATTTGAAGCATTTCGTTTTCGATTTTTTCAAAATCGTCTGGTGTTAGTTTGTTTGGCATATCAAAGTCATAATAAAACCCATCATCAATTGCTGGGCCAATTGTTAATTTAACATTCTCATATAAATTTGTTACAGCTTTTGCTAAAACATGAGCCATTGAATGCCTTAACATTTGTAATTTTTCGTTTTGTTCCATAAATATATCTCCTTATAAAATTATTACCTGCAAAACATGCAATAAAAAAAGTCCTTAAAGCATATTTTGCCTTAAGGACGAAATTAATTAATTCCGCGGTTCCACCTTAATTGCAAGTTAAAAACTTGCCTCTTTTATAGGGTGAATTATAAGTTTGAATATTAAGTGGTTTCATTTTTAACTTTCTAACTCTGCTCTCAGCAAATGCAGAATTCTCTGGAATTGAAATTACTATTAAAAACTACTTGTCTTAATCTTATAAAACTACTCTTAGTTTAAAACTTTAAAAACATTTTGTCAATATTAACTGTTTAATTTTTTCAAAAAGAAAAATGGATATCCGAAATTTGTTTCTTTCGAAAATCCATCTATTTTAATTAATCATTTTTTGTTTTGCAACAAACAACTTCAAAATACGCTTGTGGATGAACACACACTGGGCATTTTAATGGTGCTTTTTTACCAAAATGAATGTGTCCGCAATTTCTACATTTCCAGAACACTTCATTATCTTTTTCAAAAATTTTTCCTTCTTCTAAATCTTTTAAAATTTTTCTATATCTTTCTTCGTGTTCTTTTTCAACTCTTGCAACACCTTCAAATTTAACAGCAAGTTCTAAATATCCCTCTTCTCTTGCTTCTTCTGCCATTCTTTTATACATTGAAGTCCATTCTTCGTTTTCACCTGTTGCTGCAAGCAAAAGTGCTTCAACTGTTGATGGAACTTCGCCACCATGCATTGCTTTAAACCAAAGTTTTGCATGTTCTTTTTCATTATCAGCAGTTTCTGTGAAAATCTCTGCTATTTTTTCATATCCTTCTTTTTTTGCTTTTGAAGCAAAATATGTATATTTATTTCTTGCCATGCTTTCACCAGCAAAAGCTTCTTCTAAGTTTTTAAATGTTTTACTATCTTTAAATTCCATTTAGGGCCTCCTTTGTTTATATTTATATTATACTAAAAAATTTTTTTATAACAAAATAATTACACTATTTTTTATTTTATTAAACTAAAAAAAGTATCTTAACTAAAAACAACTCAAAATTTATTTTATTTAATTGCGAAATTTGTTGTATAATGTTCATATAAAAAAATATAAAAAGAGAAATGAAATATGGAAATAAAAGAAGATTCGATGTGGAAATATAAACTTGCTTTTGATAACGATTTATATAAAGTTGTTAAAAGATATAGTTTTAATTTGTTTCCAAAACAAAAAAGTTGCTTAAGTTTTGAAATTGATTTTTTTAGAACGTTTTTTTCTATAGACCAAGTTATAAG
>JAZUCB010000165.1:0-1960 GCA_045638985.1 Clostridia bacterium | reverse complement strand
CTTATAAAGGTATTCATTTAGTGTTATTTGTGAGGTTGTGTAGTCATCATAATCAGTTATTGTTTTATTATTGAAATATTCTAATTCAATTGCTTTATAATTTCCCCAGAATATTTCGGTTGTGTCTGTGATAATTGTTATTCCATCGGTGTTTGAAATTGAGTCTTCGTCAGCTGTTACTGTGTATTTAGGAATAGAATTATCAAAAATAACGAAGTAATTTGCTTTATTTCCAGCAGAGTCAATCAATTCAAAAACATATAAAGTTGTTATTGAAGGATTGAAAACATTTGCAAAATAAACTCTATCTCCACCTTGATAATAAGAATAATCATATAGATATTCATAAACAAGATTGTCGTTTGCAGAAGAAATGTTTAAGAAATTATCGGCAGAAATTCCAGTTACACCATCTCCAGAAATTAAGTTTGAACCATATAATTCCGAGAATGCAAATGTATATTTTTTATAAGTTGTTTTAATAGGTGCGCCACTATTCTTTGCGTTATATAAGAAAGTGAATGCTTGATTAATTAATTTGCCGCCCAATTCAATGTTTCTATTAAGAGTAACTTCGTTTTCAATATTAACAGCAGATATTTCCATGTTTGAAATTGGAAGTGTGTCGATTGTGAATCTATAAGTTATATTTGAATTTTGGTTGCTACCATAATTTAATTTAACATCATAGCTTCCAGACCCCCAATAAGAACCATTTGAAGTTGATGAATAAACAATAAATTCAAAATAATAATTTAAAACTTCAACATTGATTCGATTGTTGTCATCATCATAACACTCGTTAAATATCAACTTTTTATTTGCCTTTGAAATGTTTTCAAGGTCTGAAGGAATAAAAGTTGTTTTTCCTTCTAGCTCGAATTCAGTTCCATCTGTTTTTAAAAGTTTAAACATTGGAACTTTGTTTAAATTGCTTGAATATCTAGTTGAGAAAACATTGTTTTCATTTTCGACTAAGTTTAGTGTTGTATCTTCGTTTGAGCCATTAATTAATTTAATAGTTGTTGCATAAGGTGTTCCATTTTCAAATTCATAGTCAACCCAATTTGTTGATGCAGAACTTCCATATGTGCTGGTTATTCCATCAAAATTAGTCTTTTTTAATTGGATTGATTTGTTGTATTGGAAGAAAGTTGGAACAGAATAGGTGATTCTAACATTTGAATTTGTGTAAGAACCTTTTTCTAGCGGCTTCCAAGACTTGCTTAATTCGGTGTTTGATTCAATTTTAGAAACTAATTTTTCAATTTTAATTTCAGGTGATGAATTATCAATAACAAAAGCAAAAACTTGAATGCCTCTTTCAAATTTATTTGATGAATCGATGTAAGTTGTTCCAATTTGGTTTGAGAAAGTTCCTTCATCAATTGAATAATCAATAATTATAATATAGAAGCCATCAGTTGATGGGTATGTGTTTTTGGTAAAATGGTAAGTTGCAGGGGTTTGAGCTCCTTTTAAAGTAACTTTTTGAGTTAAGTTATCATATGTGAATTGATTCATTGAGAACTTATACATTTTTGAATATGGATTAGTGTTTAAATAAGCATATTCGCAAAGGTGCTCAAAAGTTATTGGAGGCATGTTTGTGTTTGGAATTGCAACTTTTGTTGTGTTTCCACTAAATAGTTGGTTATATATATCTTCATGAGTAATACCAGATGTAATAGCATTTAAATTGATTTCATTAAGCGCTTCAGAAACGTTTGCATTTATTCCATCATTTAAAAGTTCGGTTGATCCATCTTTGTTGAAATAAGCTCTAACACCAAATAAAGTTAAATTATATTCGTTTTCTTTAACTTGATTTGCTCCAAAATCTCTATTTTTAAATTCAGGATTAAAGTTTAATGCATCACTTTCTAATGTTGTGTAAACGTCGTTTAAATTTGAAGCAATTGAATAATTGTTTTTAATTGAATATTCACCTAATTCATTG
>JAZUCB010000164.1:0-18548 GCA_045638985.1 Clostridia bacterium | reverse complement strand
TGAATATTTGTGTTAAGTTTAACTGATTCATTATCTTTCTTAACAAATTCAAAACCTTTTAACTTATAATCAACACCATCAATAGTAATAATTAGTGTTTGATTATCAACTTTCATATTGCCTTTATTTGTACCGTTATAATTATATTCCTCATAATCAGAAGAATTAACATCTCCGGTATAGAACCCTGTTTTAACAATTTGAATAGTTGTTTGAGCATTTTCACCTGCAATATAACCATTATTCATTTCATGGCTAATACTTACATTTGAAGAATATATTATTTTAGTGAATTTTGCATACAAATCATAGTTCTTATAAGTTTCAGTAAAGCCTAATTTGTTTACGCCATCAAACTCATAACCTTCAAATATGTTTTCAAAATCGCTATCTAAATATAATCCATCAAAAGTATATCCAGTGCAATTAATTGCATAGAATCCAGATGTTATACCTGAAGATTCACCATATTCAAAAGTGGTTGTTTTTAAATATTCTGTTCCAACATTACTTCCATTTAAAATCACGCCTTGAGGGGCATTAAACCCACTAGCTTTTCCAGCTTCCATATCTGGAATATTATAGGTTATATTAATTGTAACTTCACCCAAATAAATTGCATAAAGGTTAACCTGATAAATTCCATCAAGAATTATAAATTCTTCAGAAGTAAGATCAATTTCACCGTTGAAATATTTATCAACACTTCCTGTTTCTAAAACAATTGTTGAAACATCTCCGTATGCCCAAGCACCATCAGCAAAAGTGCTTAATTTTAGTTTTGAATAATTTTCAATTTGATTTTTGAAACCAATTGCCAAATTAATTTTTCCACTATAAAGATCTCTTCCAAGTTTTATATCTGTGTAAGATGCAAAAGAATCTTTTAACCCAGCAATATCTTCAACAGAAACATATCCTGCTTCTGAATTCCAAACAAAATAATTAATCTTATAACTATTTTCTTTATAAATTGCTTGATATTTGATAATGAACTTACCATCTTCAAAAGTAACAATACTGCCATCACCAGGATCTTCTCCTGCATTTTTACCAGGATTTACTTTTAAAATTTCTTTATAACTTTCATAAATCTTAGAAGCATAGGTGTTTTCAGCTGTTAATAATTTAACTCCTGAATAAGTGTAGCCTGAATATTTCAATGCTTCAGTTGAAAGCATATCGATTTCATTACCAAATTTAATTGAACTTAATTCAACAATTTTATTATTTCCAGATTCATCTTTAAGAGTATTTCCATTTTCGTCATATAACGCAAATTGTAATGTGTAAGCATATGGTTCTAAGTTTGTGCAAGAAATTGTTATGGTTAATCCTTCATAGCTTTGCAAATTAGCATATATATCATTGTTTAGATTTAAATAATCTGCGAATGAATAATTTCCAACAAGGCTTTGCCATGCATTACCCTTTAAAATGTTTCCGTAATTAATGTTTTCAGAATTTGTATTTGATGATTGTGCTAATAAAACATCTCCTGAATAAGAAGTTCCATTAGATGAGTATGTGTAAGCAACAGTAAATTGAATTACATTTGCGTTATACATTCTCTTTAACGCAGAAATATCAAAACTCAAACCACTTCCAGCTGAAACTTTAACAACTGCTTCTGAAGAAATTTGTGTGAATTTTTCTTCAGTTGAAGCATAATTCAAATTAGTGTATTTAAATGCCGAAGCATCATCTTTTGGGAAAGCAAAATTAACATTAATTTGTTTTGCGCCACCAGAAATTAATTTCAATGTTTGATTTGCGTTATATGCATTAAACTTAGCATCATCATTAACTAAGTTTAAGCTTTCAACGTTTCCAAAATCAGTATCAATAAAATTAACATTTGGAGCAAGCATGTTTTTATTTGTTTGAGAAAGTGTGATATTTATCACTTTACCCCAAACAATATTTTTAAATTCAGATATGCTAGAAGCAACAACACTCAATGTTTGTTTACTTTCAGCATACCCAGTTGAATATGTTATTGCATTAACTTCTCCAAGTTTATAACCAGTTGATGCTATATTATTATCAACTGTGATGCTATAAGTTCTATAAGAACCATAAATAACATATTCTTGAACATATCCATTTAAGTATTCAACATCAAATTCACAAGAAACTTTGCCAGCATTTTCACTAACAATTGGAGTTGCAACATTGCTCACAACACCAGATTTTGCAAACCTTGCCTCATTCATACTTATATTTTGAGCATGAATTGCAATTTTAAAGAATGATGCATTTAAAGCTTCTGGTTTATCAATTGTGAATGTTGATGCAGAAGCTATATTTTGTTCATTTTTAGCTTCTCCATTTTGGTTATATGAAATATCAAATTTATAATCCCCATCTAACCAACCACCAATAGAAATAACATATGTTCTTTCAAAACATGCAAGAACTAAATAGTTAGAATCAATTTGTTTGCCAGCCAAATCATTAGGTTGAATAAACTCAGTTGATCCATCAAAATTCTCTGCATCCCTTGAATATGCGTTAATAACTACCTTACTATCATAATTGAAGTTTCTACCCGCACCTAATTTAATAACTTTAAATCCAACAAATCTATATGTTTTGCCAGAGAATTCTAAAGTTGTATTTTGATTATAATCTAAAGCCTCATTGCCAGTTACACTGAATGGTTCAATATTTTCAGTTTCATATTCACTACCAATTTCATAATCTTCATTATTATAAACAAAACTAAATTTTTCGTCGCTTCCAAAACTTCCATTGTCTAAAGCTTTGTAATATTTAACTTTTAAAGGAATTCTATGTGCTGAGAAATAAACAAACATAACTTTGCCACTATCTTCAGCAACATCTATTTCAAACTTATAGTATCCATTAATAGAATCATAATAAGTTGCAAAAGTATTATCATCAATAGCAATTTCAATGCCTGAATAAGAAATACTACTTAATTCATATGCTTCATTCAAACGAACTTTTAAATACAACTTTGATGTTTCGTCAACTTTTTCAATAGTTGCTATATAGCTCACGCTATCGCCACTTGTTAATTTCTCTGGAATCAAATCTTCTTGAGCAAGTTTTGATCCATTATCGAAGTATTCAGCATCAAAAGCAATTATTGAATTTTCAGCATTATTAGCTGAGCTAACTTGATTTTTATCTATTAGTTTAACATCAATAGGTTTTAATCTGCCATCAATAACAATCATGTTCTCTTCAGCAACTATAAAACCAATGTTTGTTAAATCAGAAACGTTTAACGCACCTTTATTTAAAACATAAACATCAGGCGTTAATGAATAATGATTATCAACAGATATTTTTAATTTAACTTGAGTTCCATAATCAGCCCAAATATCAACAAATCTTGAAGATGCAGAACTATTATTGGTTATTGATTGTGATTCCCCTTCAGAAACATATTCAATTGAAACTTTATAACCTTTATCAACATTAAACTTTAATGCTTTTTTATTTGCTTCAAGTCTAATTTGAATCAAATATTCTTTACCATCTTCATTATTATAACTAACTTCAACTGCACTAAGAGCACTTGAAGAATATTCTAAGCCACTGTGCAAAATAGTTATTCCATTATAATTCATTGGAGTTTCTAAAACAAAGCCAACCACTGAATAATTAGATCTAATATGTTCATAAATATTTGGAATTTCAAAATATTCGCCTGCCTTGCAATCAACGATCAACGCTTCAAAATTTTCTGCATTAACGTTATAATCATCTCCAATTATTTCAGAGAAATCTTTAGCAAGTA
Source organism: Clostridia bacterium (assembly GCA_045638985.1). Lineage (GTDB taxonomy): Bacteria > Bacillota > Clostridia > Christensenellales > UBA1242 > UBA11490. The sequence goes on along the minus strand of JAZUCB010000164.1, from coordinate 14,776 downwards.
TATATTCATTTCCAACCTTATAAACAAACTCATATTTTAAACGAACATCATCTTCTTCCCAAATCGCATAAAGATCAATTAAAGCATTATCAATAGCAGTTATAACTTTTAATTCTTCAGCAGAAATAACGCTTCCGTTTGCTGTTAAACTCCAACCTGCAAAAGATCTTCCACTATATGTAAATAAGCAATCAGCAATTCCACAAGTTTGATCATATTTAATTATACTTAAAACTTCACCGTCTTTTTCATAATAATGTGAATATGAATCTTCCCCTGCTAGAATATAAACTTTCTTGCCTTCTGCAAATTTAATACCATCATTATATGAATATTCAATGTTTTCTAAAATAACACCACCATTAGCATTATATCTCACCCCAAATTCAATTGGGCTTGCTTTTGCACTAATTGTTATTTCATTAACAATGCTAAATGAATATCTGTTATTTGCAATAGGCGAACCATAAGCGTTTTCGTTTTCTTTAATTTGCAAATCTTTATAGCCCTTAGCTAAAACATAATTCAATGAAACATTTGAATTAATATCAATTTCAATAATACTTTGTGGTTCAACTATTTGTTGACTATGTTTTAATCCATCAGCCCAATAATGAACAACAACTCCTTCAACCCCATTATTTAGATTGAAAGTTGCATTATATTTTTGATTTTCAACACTAACACTAACAACTGTTTTTTGAGTAATTTTTCCACTCCAAACACCATCAATTTCAGTTATATTAGTATTATTTGTTGAAACTGCTGAAAGTTTCTTACCAATTGCATTGCATGATGCACTAAATGTTAAAATTGCATCATATTCAATTAATAGCACTTCGCTTGCTGTTAATGTTTTTAATGATGTTTCTCCATTATTAACAACGTTAACATCAACAGTTGCACCGTTATCAATATTAAATAAAACTTCATATTGTTTTGTTGTTTTGTTAATATCAATTGTTATATTTGTTGTGCAATTTCTAACTAAATATGTGTAACTATAATATCCAGTATTTTCAATTTCACTAATTGAAATTGGAGTTAAAGAATTAACTCTGTTGTTAGATTCAACAACAGGTGTTCCTAAACCTTCAACCTCAGAAATTGTAAACTCAAAACTTCCACCATAACTAATTAAATAGCTATCATTTGTTGTAATCTCATAACCATCATTATTATTGATTGTTACTTCAACTTTATTTAGTTCATAGTAATAATTAATAACAGTGTTTTCAGTTATAACTAAAGTTTTTAAATCATTTAATGATTTTTCAACCCCATTAACTTCATATTTTTTAATCGCCGAATTATCCACAACAGGATAAGCCGAATAATCACAAATTGTTTCAAGTTCAACATACTCAGAAGTTAATTTTGTTGTTGCATAATTTCCTTTAGCATCTTGAACTCTAGTGAAACTTTCAACTAAAGCATTCCATCTTGCATAAAGATCAATATATGTAACGCCATCAACTTCTTGAGTTAAATCCCAACTTAAAATGTTGTTATTAGCAAGCGCTAATGTGAATTCATTATCATAATACCAACCAATAAACAATTTATTAATGTTTAGTGGGTTAGAAACTATAATATTGCTTCCAATAGCAACTGAATAATAATTAATGAACCACGATTCAACGTTTCCACTTTCGTCTTCAATTTCAACTAGTTCACCACTATTAAGCTCAGAGATTTCAACTCCATATAATCTTATTTCAGCTTTAAACATTAATTCAATTGAAATTGTTTCTGAAATAAATTTATATGCATTTAAGTACATATCAACAAAACTTAAAATATTATCTAAGGTTATTTCTTCTTCAACTGAATTATCTTCGCTTTCACTATTATAAAAGTTTTCTCCAACAATAAAATTAATAGCATTTGAATCATTAAATCTTAAAGCTAAACCATAGAATGAACCTAAATGATTTTGAATTTCACTTTCTATTAACTCTTTAGCGCTACTTCCATTAACTTCTGAATCTAATAATTGAATAATGCTAATATTGTTTTCAGTTGCTGATGCAAGAACATTATTTTTATATCCAACCAATCCAAATGGAATAGTTTTTTCTGTTGCAGCCAAATCAATAGTTGCATCTGCGTTAAATACCACACTTGCATTTTCAAGAATCTCACCATCAAAGCTCCAAGAATAATCATATAACAAATAATTATCCAAAGTTAAATCAACCACAACATTTTCTTTACCATCTTGACTAGCTTGAATCACTCCAATAAAGCCCTCAAAATAATCATTCAAGTTTATTGTTTCGTTTTTAACTGCTGCAATTTCTATTTTAACTGTTTCAGCACTTGGGTTTTGCTCTTCACCATAAACGTAAGTATATTGCAATGTTAAAGTAATAATATTTTCATTTTTTTCCCATTGAGCATAAATGTTTAATTCATCACTTGATAATGCTTCATTTTGTGTTATAGAAGTAACGAATAAATCTTGCTTTTGTTCATAAGTTAAACCTTCTGGAATCTCAGCAACTTTTGTCCAACCCATGAAAATATGGCCTGCACGCTCAAATTTGCATGAATCAAGAACAATGTTTTCACCATATAATCCGATGCCTTCCATTGTTGATGGATTTGCATCATCATAATTTGCATTATAAACAATTGTGTAATACTTTGAAGTAATTTTAGCTGTGAAAGTTAATGAATCAACAATATAAACCGTTTCATCAAATTTGATTTGATATTCAGTTGTTTCTGCATCAATCTCATTAATATCGATTAACCTAAAACTTCCAACCTCAATATCTGAGAACACCCCGTTAATTCCAGAAATGGTCCATCCAGTAAACTTCTTATTAGCACTGCTTAACATAACAGCAGGAACAGCGTCACTAGCAACTTCACTTATACTTTGTGATTTATAAATAACATGTGTTGTTTCAGTTATTAAATTATTTTCTGCATCTTTTCCAAAGCTTGCAAAAGAATCACTAACAACAAATTTTAATTCAGCACTTTCGTTTGGAATTAATGAAATTGTAACAACGCAATCGTCATTAACTTCAAAACTATAAACGCCATTTGTTGTTGATAAAGAAACAGCCTCACCTTCAGAATTTATAACAACAATTCCACCTAATAATGTTCTTAATGAAGTTATTATTTCAAATCTAACAGAACTTGTTTTTCTAATTGCTTCAAAAACACCAAGTTCTTCAACCATTTCACTTTCTTCATCTTTTCCTGCCATGAAATCATTAATAGCATTGGTTTCTTCGTAAGCTATTAAATTAATATCAATAGCACCATTTTCAAACACAACATTTTCATCATATTGAACATTAAATGTGATATTGTGTGTGATAGTTGAATAAGCATATTCAAATTTAATATCAACTGCTTCATCTGCAACTAAATTTGAAATATCATTTCCATCAGTAACAATTGAACCATTCCAATTTTTCAAATTAGAATTGTTAACAACATAATATTCTATGCCATCAATTTCATTTATTAGCAAATCTAAAACAATTCTATCGCCGTTGCAATAAACTGCCAATTCAAATCTCTTATCATCTAAATCAATATGTTTATCGTTTGTTAATTTTGACTCAACAATACTTCTAATTTCATCTAAATAAGCTTTAGAAATAATTATTGATTGAACGCCATCTATTTCTACGGCTTTAAAGTTATCACTTCCAACAACCAGTTTTTCAGACGTAATAGGTAAAGCAAAAGAAACTTCATCTATTAAAACATCAATTTCCGTTTCAAATTCTTTAGCAACAAAATCATGTGTGAATGTGTAAGTAACGCCAGCCTCAAAAATAATATTATTGCAAACATCTTCTGTTGAATATTTATCTCCGTCATAAATCCAAACAAATTTATAACCAACTTTTTCAACTTCTTGATTTAATAAGAAATCTTCAAAATCAACTCTGTCAACACTATTATTGGTTAAATCATATTCATAATCATTGCCATCAATAATAATTGTTGCATTGTTATCTTGAATTCCAATAATTTCAATTGTTCCAGTTATTATTAAAGCCAATAACTCATCTTTTTCGTACACAATTCCATCGATATCCCAACTTGTATAATCACTTGGAATATCTTCCTCATTAATTGTGCCTCCAAATTCAACTGGTAATTCTTTTATTATTTGCCCAGCATGAGTTCTAAAAATAACATTATATTCATTAAATCTTTCAGTCCAAACTGCATAAAGATTTAAGTTTTTAATTTTTTGTTGATTATCATCAACTGCATAATAAATTTTTTCTCCACCCTTATAAACAACTGATCTGTTTTCATCAGCTTCTTCACCATTTGCAAAACTCCAACCTGCAAAAGTTAAAGTTGTTTCGTCATTGTTTTTAGATGTTATTAAAGTAATAACACCATCTTCAACTTGTTCAATTCCAGACCAAACAGTTGCAAATGTTAAACAATTTTTATCTTCAGAATCATCCCATCTAATTATTGTTTTAACTTCTCTTGATGTTAAAATATCTTCTTCAAAATAGTTATATATAATTGTTAATTCATAAGCTTCATATATTTTAATCGCAGAATTAATTCCAACACCATCTAATGCTGAAGACTCATAATATTTTCCTGCTTCAAAATTAGCATAATCCGCATCAAACACCCAACCACTAGATAATGCGCTTGTATATTTTTGAGATAAATCACCTATAACTCTATTTGAATAGATTTCGCTTGTTCCATCTAATTTAATGATCTCAAGTGGAGTATATTGAAGATAATCAGCAACAAATCTTGTTTCTTTAGTTATTGTTACTTTATTAACATCATTGCTATCTAAAACAACTCCTTCTCCATTTAACTTCCAACCAGAGAATTTATAGGTTTTTCCGTCAACAGTTGTGTATTGCGCAAGATTATCATTGTTAGCCTCTGTTGGAATCTCATTTAAATCAATGTGTCCACCATAGGCAACGCTAATTGTTTTAATAATGTTGCCACCCTTATCTCCATTATTAATAAATCTAACGTTATAAGATTTAGCAGTCCATTGAGCATATAACCTTATAATTCCATTAGAAATTCCTGTTTGAATTCCACTAGAAACTTCTTGATTTGCAGAGTATGAAACTCCTTTACCGTTTGATTCAGTGTTCCAACCAGCAAAATCATGACCCGTTTTAACCCAAGGACAAGTCATTATGCTTATGTTTTCGCCTTTAATATATTGCTTAACAAAACTATTAGAATCATCACTTTTGTTATCAACGTATTCAATTTGATATGAATAAATAGAATCAATAGTCATATCACCAAAGCAAACAACATCACTTGCACTTGAATATTCTTCACCAGTTGAATTATCTACCCAACCAGAATGTTTAAATCCATTAAAATATAAATATTCGCCACCAGAGCCAACAGAGCTATTAAGGTTAGCAATATTGTCTGCATTATTTGTTAAAACACTTTCTCCATATTTTAAACCAGAAAGAGTTAGAACGTTTCCTAATCCTGTTTTAAATGTTATTGAATAAGTTGCATCTTCATATTGCAAAACAATATATATATCAGAAATTAAAACTATGTTAGCTAGTTCACTAAGCTCATAAACAATCTCAGAATCATAAACAACATCACCATCTCCGTTTAAAACAGAATGTGCAACTTTAAATCCAATCGCTTCTTTATTGGCAACACTAATTTTATTTAAATTAGAGAATGAATAAGCACCACCTTCACCAAAACTCATATCACTAAGTTTTGTGTTGAATGGATAATATGCAACAACATAATTTGATTGCAACATTGAATAAGAGCCATCATCATAAGTGAAGTTAGAATTTTTAGTAACAACCTTTCCTTCGTTATCTAAAACATTAAAGCCAATCAAAGTTAATGTGTAGTAATTCGAATCAAATCTTGCATAAAGTGTTAACTCTAAATTTCCGTCAATCAATTCAACAATATCAGATTCAACGTTATAAACTCGGCTTTCACCAGCAACACTCTCTTTATCTAAATATAAGCCTTTAAATGTGTAGCCAAATTCATTATCAATATTTGGCAACTCATCATCTATTTTTAAATCGCCTTCATATAAAACAGCTTCATCAATTGCACTTAAAATTTTAACAGCAACTGTTTTTGCTTCAAACACTGCATAAAGGTTAATAACTCTAGGTTCATCACCACAAGCAATGTTATAGCTAGAAGAATCATTTTCGCTTAATGTGAATTCAATTTTATTGCTTTCACTGTTAGTATATTTAACTTCACCACCATTTGTTAAACTCCAACCCATAAAGTTGTAGTTATCAACTTCTGGAGAAGTTACAACAAATGTAGAACCCAAATGGGTTAAAATGTTATTTTTATATTCTTTACCATCTTGAGCAATTTCAACATCTAATTTATTCACATTAGTAATAAAATTAATGTTAAATTGTGGCTTCCATATTGCATAAAGCTCAACTGTCAAATACTCGCCACTTATTGTCAATAATCCATCTCCGGACTGATTGGTTAAAGTATAGTTGCTAACAATAGCTCCATCTGCAGTTAAACTCCATCCCATAAACTTATAATTGTTTCTATTTGGGATTAAACTTGCCACTAGCTCACCGTTTGAATTTGCAACACTCAATGTTTCACCCAGTTTTTTGCTTTCAGAATAAGGCATTGACGTAACAAGTTCAGCCGTGTTTTTATAATAAACAAAATTAAAATCTTTTAATCCAAACTTAACTTTTATTGTTTTAGCTTTATCAATGTATTCACTAAGTGAATTAGTATATCTAGATTCTTCCCCAACTTTTAATTCTTTAATTTCAGTGAAGTTAGAGTTTGTTATTTCAATATTTAATATTGAACCTTTTTGAATAGCTAATTCAACATTTTCTTTTATTTCACCATTTTCAACTTCAACCCCGTTAAACACAATTGAATACTCAATTTTTGAATCAACGTCATTAATTTTTTGGATTTCCGTTTTATCCAATTCAATCTTAACTGTTTCTTCAATTCTTTCAAATATAATAACAACGGTTGAATCTTTAGTGATTTCACTAACATAGTGTGAACCAATTGAATAGAATCTGTGTAATCCACCATCAACTTTTTCTTCGTAAGCATTTGTTAAATCTATTGAAGAACCACCCAAATGCCAACCCACAAATTTAAAACCAACATTTGGTTCAATTTTAATAATTGGAGTGTCTGCATTTTTAAATGCTCCAACAACAAATTTTCCTTCTTCATTAACTAAAATTTCATTTCCGAAAGTATCATAAAGTTTTGCCGCATTGTTTAAATTAAATTCATAAGTAACAGTGTATTTATCATCAGAATAATAAGCGTATAATTTAATTTGATAGCCATTATCTTTATTTGCATTGTCAAATAAATAATCACCTTTTAATTCAGAACCAATTTTAATGAAATCCATTGAATAGCTTTCATCATATAACATTTGGTTAACGTCTGGCTGTTCAAACGACCAACCAACAACAGCAAATTCTTCTTCATGATATTTTAAATTATTAGGATTTTGTATGGTTTCTAAGTTCAATCCTTGATCATAGGTGATTCCACCAACATATTTATATTGAACATAATTTGTTGTTTGATCTTTAATGTAATGGAATAAAACTGAATATTCAACAGCCTTCCAAACAATATTTAATTCAATCTCACGATTGGTTTGATCTTCAACACTCAATCCTTCAACACCAATTGAATTAGCATTTATTTCAGTTCCTCTTGTTAAGAAAATCTTAAACACTGGAACCCCACCTTCAACAGGGTAGAATCTATAAGTTTTATTTGAATCTTTTTGATTGTATGTGAAATAATCAACCTCATATCCATTTCTAACAGGCATTTCATTTGCAAATAAACTAATTTCATTTGTATTTGAAATAACTGTTGCATACTTAACTTCTGGTAACACAACATTTTGATCAGCTTCCGATTTGAATACAACTTTAAACACATTTTCAAAAACAGCAACTAATTTAATATCACCAGTTATGTTAGTTGGAATTAAAGAATTATTATTTGCAACATCATTTAAAGTTCTAACTATAGAACCATTCTCTGCATTAACCCAGTAATAGAATAGCTTTCCTTCAACCTCAGGAACATTTTTGCCATCTTCAAATGAGCCTGTTGCAAATGTTCCCAATTCTGAATATGTTATCTTCTCAGTTTTCCAAACATAATTTGCATTTAATGCATCATTAGATTCATAATAAAAAACCTCATATTGTTCCCATTCCCAAACTGCATATAATCTAATATTATATTCCAATTCTTTTGTGAATTCTAATTCAACATTTCCACCATTATTAATAAAGTATTCAGCCTCAACAGCATTAGGATCTAAGCTAAATCCTTTAAACACTGAATGTGATTTATTTAAAACATAACCATCAACTTTTCCAATTAAAATTTCAAACTTATCACCATCATAGAATGTTTGAGAAATTCCAACTGAGTTATAAATAACTCCATCATATGTAACATTTCCACCATTAGCATCAATAACAACAATATGCTCTTCATGCCAAACAGGATAGAATGTTAAATCACTTGTTAATGATCCTAATTCTAATTCAAGGTTTTCGCCCTTTTCAACAAACACATAATCAACAACTTGATTGTCTGCATTTTCTTTTGAACTTGCAAAACCAATAAATTTATGACCACTTCTAACTAATCCTGCATCTTTCAAAGTTTCATAATTTAAAGTAATAGATTGAGTGCAACTATAATATTTAAAGAAACTTGATAAATCGGCACTTGGGTTTTTCAATGTTGATTTGTCTAAATCCAATTTGTAATATGCTGTTAATTGAGTGTTTTCAATATAGCCAGTGTTTGAAACGCCTAAGTCATTTAAGTTTACTTCAACAATTTTATTGTCTTTAAAATTAACAAAGTCTCCAGAAACACTTCCCCAAACAACACTTCCACTATCTGGAATTATATCTTCATAAGAATATATTGATAATCCACTTTCTTTAAATGAATAATTTCTTAAAGTTTCCCCAGCAACAATATATTTAATAACTTCTGTTTTGTTGCCATAATTTAAAGTTATTTCTCTAACTTCTCCAGCAACTGCTTCTAAATAAACTTTATATATAAAGCTACCATCAACTTGAATCAAACTGCTGTCATCACACTTAAAATTAGCAGAAGCTAAATCTAATATTGAACCAACAACTGCATATGCGTCATTATTTTCATTGGTTTTATATTTCCATGCATAAACTTCTTTGCCAGCTTCGCTATAAACATTTGTTACTAAATCAGTTGGCATAACTAATGTTGAATTTTTTGATTGAGTAACCGAATAGCTCGATTCAATAGCACCATTGCTAAATATAATTCTATAATCTGCCTTAATCCATTGCGCAGTGAATAAAATATTAACCACGGTTTCTTTAAGCAAGAAATCTTTTTCTGCATCTTTAACTTCTGAAACAAAGTTTAATTCTAAACCACTTGCATATGTTTTTCCATTGTTTGTCCAATACCTAAAAGTGTATTCAGAATTTGTTGATGAAGGTGCAGGAAGAACAACTGTGTCTCCGGCAACAACTTCAATAGTATCAATATTTCCACCTTTTCCATTTGTGTTAAACACTAGTTTATAAACCAACTCCCAACCATAAGTAACAGTTAGCTTATTATCAGTAATTGCAATTTGTGATTTCTCAACATTACCATCTTTAGAATATTTTATGAAATAATTTCCATCTTCAACTTCTAAAGAAATAATCATTTGAGCTTCACCAGTTCTGTCATAAACAATTTCGTGTTTATTACCATTTATATCTGTAATATAAAACTTGCAAACTCTTTTCTTAATTCCTGCGTTTGATTCATAAACCGTTTCATACACTTCTTGAACAGCATTTTGAACATTTTCATTAGTTAAGAAAATTGTTTTAAGATCAAGATTATAAGTGTTTGTTTGTGAATCAAATGTAAATGATTGATTTTCTGGAAGAGCAACTGCTCCAGTTAAAACATCTCCAATAGCAAACACTGCTTGCAATTTGATTTCTTGCCAAATCGCATAATATGTTGTTTCATTAACTAAAGTAACATTTGAAAAATCAACTTTTTCTTCAGAATCAGAAGCTTCACCCCATCCTATAAACACATATCCTTCTCTAGTTGGATTAATCTTCGCTTCTGCATAATCATTTAATTTTTCATTAGATTTAAAATATAAATCTTTTAAAGTTTTGCCTTCTGCAAACTCACCATCATTAGCATTTAATGAAACTTTAACACTTGCCCATTTAACACCAATAGTTAAATCACCATCAATTATCAAATAACCATCTTCTATATTTCCACCTATTAAAGATTCAAATCTAATTGCTGAATTTGAGTTGTTTTTTATTCCACTTGAATAATATCCACTAAGCGTATTTGAATAAACATCAATTTTCTCTCCAAAAGGAATTGTTATAACAATTGTGTTTTTCAAGTTTTCATCAGAAATAGTCACTTTGCAATCATTTGCTTGCAACACGGCTTCTAAATTGATTTCAAATGAGTTTGTTACATATTCATTTTTCAAAACACAACTTTGATTAACCCTAACACCGTTAGATGTTGTCCATCCAACTATTGTGTAGCCATCAACTTCAGCATAACCAGTAAGTTCTTGAATCAAACCAATTTCAACATCAGCAATTACTCCCAAAAGTGATTCGCCACTTCTAAAGTAAATGGTGAAAACTTCTTGCCAAACAATATTTACGTTTGCAAACAATTCACTTCCTTGAGATATAACTCCAGCATCACCAGATAATGAATCAATAACACCATCTGCAAAAACACTTCCACCAAATTCAACACCAGCAAATTTATATATTTTAACACCCTCAGCATTTTTAATATATAAATTGCTTATGTTTCCATTTTCTAACATCTCATTAATATCAAAATCTTTAGTTGCATAACTTTTTTGAATATTATTTTTAAGTTCTGAACCTTCAGGAAGAACCAATTCACCCATTGGAACATTTGAATTTAAAGTAACATTAACAGTTTTAGCCTTCCATAATTCATTAAACGAAACAACATTCCCTTCTTGAACTAAATCTTTAAAGAATCCATAACTTGCATCTTTATCAGAAATTTCAAAAGATTCTACAATTTCTTCTCCAACAACCCCATCAACAACTTCATATGTGTTTAAAACTTTCACACCGTTTGAGTTGTTTTCAATTTTAACTAAATATTTTTTAGAATCATTTTCAAAAACAAAGCCAACTCTTTCAAAACCTTTAATTTCAACTCCGTCAGAATTTAAGAATGCTTTTTGCAATCCATCAAGGAAACCATCTGCTAGTTTATATTCATAATTGAAAGCTGTTCTTCTTGGAAGATTAGTAACAGGATTAATATAATTGAATTTAATAATCAAATCTTCACTTTTAAATCTAAAATATAAATAAATTGTTTTTGTTGTTGAACTTCCATCAACAATTCCACTCTTATCAGAGTCTTCCGCATTAACCATTAAATAGTTTTCAACTAAGGTTTTAATTGAATATTGAGTTGTTTTCTCATATTCAAACATATAATTAGTTTCAGATAAATAAATTCTTTTTGCATTATCTGCAATATTAAATCTTATTGTTCCATTAATATCATTAGATGTTGCAATAAAACTAACAACATTCGAATCATTAATTTCTTCACCCTCTGCATCAACAAATTTAAAATCATATTCAATTTTGTTGTAATAAGTGTTTAAAGTTTTTTCAGTTGTAAAGTTATAAATTGATTCTTCAGTTATTAAAGAAGAAGAATTAGAAATTATTCCACCCAAATCTCCGAAATTCCAACCAGCAAAAACATAACCTGTTGGAACATAAACCAATTTACTTAATTCTTCAGCGCTAGCAACTTCAAACGCATTTAACAAAGTTTCGATAATATTAGCATCATATTTAATTTTAATAGTTTTTAAAACTTGGTTTGTTATTATGTCACCATTTTCATTTTTCAATGAATTTCTAACAACTAAGTTATATTCATGAGCAACCCTTTCAGCAAATAAAATTGCGTATTTAGTTTCACCATATTTCGCAAAAACATATTGTTGATTTTCAACATATCCATTATCAATAAAGTCAAACAACTTTTCTATTGTATATCCATTTCCACTTGTTAAATCATTAAATATAGTTGCAGGAATATTATAAACGTACCCCTCTGAGAAAATAGCACTAGAACTTGGACAATCATTATAAGTTTTAATGATATATTCAGAATTTTCAACCAAAGCATCTGCTTTTAAAATAAACTCACCGTTTTCATTTGTTTTGTATAAACCATTTTCATCTTTTTCAATAGCATCTGTTTTTAAAACAACTAAAGATAATTTGTCGGTGTAAGCAGGGTAAAAAGCTAATTTATAATCATTAAGAAGATAATCTAAATTCGCAGTCAAATATAAGAAATTCTCATCAACTTGAACATTATCAATTTCATCTCCACTATTATAACCAAAATAGTTAACTGAATCTTTATAAGTTTCATTATTCGTTAAATCAGTTTCATTAAAGAAATAGATAAATGAATGTTCATCAAAAACATCTAAAAGTTGTAGATTTCCATCAGCCTGGAAAATTCTACTTAAATTTTTCTTAACTTCACTACCATCTTTTTTAACAAGTGCAACATGCCAACCCAATAAAACTTTATCTTCAAAACCAGCGCTCGCATCTTTAATATAATCTTTAATATTTAAAACACCATAAGCATTTGCATAACTGATTTTTAAAATATCATCATTATCAACAGTTCCATCTTTATCAACATCAATAATATCAGTTTCAGAAAACTCATCATTTTTATAATAAACAACTTCTATTTTAATAGGGTCCCAATTAACATACATTTTTAGAACTCTATTATCATCAAATCTGTTTAAAACACCTTCTGTGCCAACTGCCCCATCATTTGTTAAACTCAACCCAACACTTCCACTAGTTCCAAAAATATAATTATGCGATGGGGTTAAATTATCAGACAAAGAAGCAATTTGATAACCTTGCACTTTCAAAGATTCAGCCAATTCAATCTTATTAATTGTTAATATTTCACCCTTCTCTTCTTTTGCGATTGCATAATTATTTGTGTTTTTCTCTAAGTCATCTAAAGATGCATAAACTTGAGCTATATACGCCTCATTCCAAACAGCATATAAATTCAAGTTTTCATTCACACCCAATTCTTGAGTTGCAACAACTTTATTAACAGCATCAACTTTAATAATACTTGCTAGATATTTTATGTTTCCATTTCCATCTTCGGTTTTAGTAATTTGAACTTTAAATTTTCCACCCAAATCTAAAACGCTACCATCACCAAGGCCTTGACTTGTGTTCCAACCTTTAAATATGTAATTAAAGCAATCAAAACCTTCTCCACTCTCATCAGTTGGATCCAAATCGCTTATTTCAATAAGATTTTCACTCGAATCAACAATGTCAACTTCAAAAGATTCAACCCCTTGAATTATAGAAGCATCGTTTGGCAAATTTCTTTTAAACACAACCTTCTTTGATTCCATTTTTGCATTAAGAACAAATGCACCATTATCCAATTCAGCAATCTCGTTATTGTTTGAATCAACCAAACAAACAACTCCATTAACTTTAATTGTTTTTAATTGTTTAATTTCATCAATGCTTAAAACTGAATTTTCATTAACGTTTCCAACCCAACCTTTGAAAAGTTTGTAATCAGAAATTATTAATTGTTTATAAACATCATTTGTTTTCACTTCATTATCAATAATATCAGCATTAATATTTTTAGAATACTGAGCGATTCCTGAAGCCCTTACATCTCCATCTTCACCAACGAATTTAACATCATATTTTTTATAATCAAAAACAGCAACTAAACAATAATCGAAACCGTGTTGTGGAACAAGATAATTTTCAAACCCATTTTCTTTTCCGTATAAACCAACGCGCTTTGAACCTTCAATTTTAACAAGGCTTCCATTAACAACTTTATATTCTTCAAATCCAACCAATTCTTGTTCATCATTGTTTAAACCATGCAACTCATTAACAACAAAATCAAAAACACCAAACTTCTCATCAGCATCAATAACACCATTTCCATTGACGTCTTGTTCTATATCAGACAAATAGCCATTAGTGTATCCTTTCGTTGAAACAAGTTTACTTAAACTTCCATCTAAGCCACCCAGCTTGTAATAAAAACTTATTGTATATTCATGAGGAACATACTTTGCATAAAGTTCCAAATTGTTTTCATTTAATGGGCGATTAATATCAAACTTATTCTCATCAGAAAAATCCTGATTATAGAACCATCCTTTAAAATCATACCCTGGAACTTCCTTTGAAGGAAGGTCAGAAAGAAGAGAGCCTTTCTTAACTCTAACTTTCACCTTTTCACTCAATATAGTGTTTTCTCCATACTCGCTAGAAATGTTGTAGTTAAAAGTTATTTCGCATCTGTTTTGATTAACGAAATAAATTATAACCCCAGCAAAACTAGCACAAAACACTAACGCCAAAAGCAAAATAACAAGAAGCCTTTTACCTCTTCTTTTTGAATCTCCTGATTTATTTGAATTCTTCATTATTTGTTTTAATGAATCAGGTGTTAGATTTGTTTCTTGAAAATTTGTTGCCATTTTAATTCTCCTTACGCATTCTTATCCAAACATAAAATATATAATAATATTTACATTACATAAACTAAAGTTTATTATATATACTATAGT
>JAZUCB010000163.1:0-2325 GCA_045638985.1 Clostridia bacterium | reverse complement strand
TCATCTTCTAATTTAAATTCAATGTTATTTTTTAAACAATTAACAATCCTAGGCACTATAAATTTCAAAAATTCGTGAATTAAATTACCATAAATTCTATTATCAAGTTCAATCTTTGATTCTTTTAATTTAAGACCATATGTGCAGAAATGCATATATGGACATTTATAAAAAGACTCAAACTGACTAATACTAACTCTATTATTATTGAAAAAGTAATTTGCGTCTTTTGATAAATTATCTACTCTATTTGAAAAGTTTGCATTACTAATTAATTCTTCTGCACCAGAATTTTTCAAAATTGAAAACAAGTAGTTTATATTATTCCTAAACTCTTGATTATCATAAAAAACATCCCAATTTTTAATTGCAGATATAAAATTGTTTTTAGCAAAATACAAATCATTATTTGAAAACAACTTATAAGAATTATTTAACAACAAATTCGAAACATCAAATTCATGCTTGCCAGAATATAAATTTAAAACACCCATATCTTTTAAGCTTCTCAAAAATACTGACGGAAAACATTCTTCCCCAGAAGCCGTAACGGAAACATAAAACAAATTCACTTCTTTACGAGCCATAAAAAGCAACTCATAAATTTTGAATTTTTTTCTTTTATTTATTATATCAATAGTTGGCGATAACTTATAATTCTTATTAAGTTCAGAAATTTCAGCATCTGAAATAATTCCAAGATCTTGCGAATAAGAAGGAAACTCTCCTTCACTTGCACCCAAAACAAATAAATAATCAACTGGTTTAAAATATGAGTCATTAACATCACCAATAAAAACAGAATTAATTTGAATTGGTGGTTGAGCAATTGATAAATCTTCAATATAACTCTTTAACAAATCAACAAACGATTTAACATCCATATCTTCTCTTGCAAAAACTTCTTGCAAATCTTTAAAAATCATTTGAAGATTTGAATAAGCCTTTTTCAAATCCCTAGCATCAATTACTTTTTTCTCCGCAATGAACCTATCAAAAACTCTTTTAACCGAAATATCAAAGTTAATATTTTTCAATAAGTCAAATATTCTTCCAATTATATCGGAAACATTATTTAGAGATTTACTTTCATCAATATTTATAAAATATTTTGCCAACTCATCATAAACAATTGCAACATTTTCAGCGATTAAAATTTTATTACTAATTTTATTTTTATTTATCAATGCTTCAAATTTAATATCAAAATCTTCCACAAATTTTTGATAATCACAAAAACTATCAATATCACATAGTGGATTTCCTAATAAAGATAATATAGTTGAAACATCATATTCATTAGATAAAACTGATAAATAATCAAATAAAAATCTAAACAAAAAATGCTCACTTAACTTATTATTTTGATCTATATAAAATGGTAAACCAACTTGCGTAAACACACTATTTAAATAATCTTTATAGTTAGAAATTGAAGAGACGCAAACAGAAACATCTTCAAGAGAATTTATTTTTTTATCTAAAATTAACTGTTTTATTTTCTTCGCCAAAAACTCAACTTCTTGCAACCTGTTGTCAAAATCATACTGGTTGTAGACAATATCTTTCGAATTATTGTTAATAACATATGGACTATATGACAATAGATTGTCTTTAATTCCACAAGTAGAATTAACATTTAATTGATTATAATAAACACCCAATTGTTTACAGACATCAATCATATTAAGATAAATGTTGTTAATAAACAAATGCTTATTTAAATCATCAAAACAATTTGAAACTGTTGCAACATTAACACATTTTGATTTTTTGATTAAAGCAATAATTATTTGATACATTTGAAATGTGAAATCTTCAAAACCAACAAAATAAAAAATTGTTTCACTCCAACTCTTATCAATTAAAGTTGAAGCATAAATTAATCTGTTAAAACTATCTGTATATTTTTCCTTTAAAAACTGTTCAAACTGATCATAAACAAATTTTATATCATTTAACTTTTTATTAAGATAATCATTTTTTGTTTCAACTATATCACCTGGCAACACATTACAGCTTTTAAACATACAAATTGTTTCATATAATTCTGAACAAAAACCAGCAAGCTCAACAGAATTCTTATAATAACAAAGTAAGTCTTTATTCTTCAAAACAATATTCTTAATAATTGCCACACAAGCCGATTTTGATAAAACTTTCTTTTCAAAATTTTCTTTATTTTTTTTTATCACATTATTTGCAAATCTTGAAAATGTTGAAACTGAAAAATCTGCTAGGCAATCCTCACCTAGCATATCTATAACCATCTCCTCAATATTTAAAGCATTCCTATCAGGAGTTATTATTATATGATTTAGATTT
>JAZUCB010000162.1:0-5547 GCA_045638985.1 Clostridia bacterium | reverse complement strand
ATTTATTTGTTGTGGAAGTTTTCAAATATTAATCATGCTTTGGTTTTGGCTTAAATACGACCGAAAGAAAAAGAAAAATCAAAAACAATAAAACATTTTTGAAAACATAATTATAAAAAAAGTTGAGAAATTTCTCAACTTTTTTATTTCATTTAAAATCAGCCATTAAACATTTTATTCCAAAACAGCTTTTATTCTTCTAACTCCAGCACTACAACTTTCTTCTTTAACAATTCTAAATTTGCCAAGTTCAGAAGTGTTTTGTGCGTGTGGGCCACCACAAATTTCTTTTGAAACACCTCCAATGGTATACACCTTAACAACGTCACCATATTTGTTATCAAATATACCAATAGCCCCACTAGCCTTAGCTTCATCAACTTTCATTTCTGAACAAACAACAGGAATTCCTCTTTGAATTGCATTATTAACAAATTCTTCAACCTTTGCCAACTCTTCTTTTGTAACTGGTTTATCATAAGAGAAATCAAACCTTGCTCTTTCGCTTGTTATATTACTTCCTCTTTGGAACACCTTATCGTTTAGCACTTGCCTTAAGCCAGCTTGAAGCAAATGTACTGCAGTGTGCAATTTAGTTGTTTTTTCGCCATCATCAGCCAATCCACCCTTAAACTTACCAGCAGAAGTGCTTCTAGCCAATTCTTGGTGTTCTTGCATCGCAACTTTAAAACCTTCAGAATCAACTTTAAAACCATTTTCTTCTGCCATCTCAATAGTCATCTCAAGAGGGAAACCAAATGTTTCATATAATCTAAAAGCTTGTTTTCCATTTATAACTTTTTCAACAACCTCACCAGTTTTGCTTGCAAATTCAATATGACGCAAAACACCATTAATAACTTTTTGGAATTCTTTAACTCCAAAAGCTAGTGTTTTTAAAAACTTTTCTTCTTCTTTGTTTAATTCGTTAACAATTCTCTCTTTATTTGCTTCAAACTCTGGATAATCATCTTTAAAAATTTCAATATAACAATTGGCAATTTCTCCAAGATGCCCTGCCTCAATTTCCAAATTTTTAGCGCATCTAATAGCGCGTCTAATTAACCTACGCAAAATATAACCAGCATCAGTGTTTGATGGAACAATACCCTTTTCGTCACCCAAAATAGCAGTTGCAGTTCTAATATGATCTGCTATTATTCTAAAACTCCGAGTGTTTTCATCGCCTTCATCATTATAAACTTTTCCACTCAACTCTTCTAGTTTTTTCAACGCTGATTCAAACAACTCTGTGTTATATATAGACTTCTCATTGTTTAGCGCCATCAAATTTCTTTCCAAACCAAAGCCAGTGTCAACATTCTTTTGTTTTGCAGGGATATACTCAGCATCGCCAATTTTTTCATATTGCATATAAACATCATTACCAATCTCAACATACCTACCACAAGAGCAAGCTGGACTGCATTTTTCAGAACACTTTGGCTTATCGGTTATTAAAAACATTTCACTATCTGGGCCACAAGGTCCTCTCGAAATCTCCCACCAGTTATCTTCCTTAGGTTGAAAGAAAATATATTCTTCCTTAACACCCATTTCTTTCCAGTAGTTAAATGTTTCAACATCTTTAGGAGCGTTCTCATCGCCTTCAAAACAAGTAACTGCAAATTGACCTTCTTTTAAACCTAAGTACTTTTCACTTGTTAAGAACTCATAACTCCAAGCAACCTTTTCTTTTTTGAAATAGTCTCCCAAGCTCCAATTTCCAAGCATTTCAAAGAATGTTAAATGGCAAGAATCTCCAACTTCATCAATATCGCCAGTTCTAATACATTTTTGAACATCACACAACCTTTTTCCTAAAGGGTGTTTTTCTCCTAATAAATATGGAACTAACGGATGCATACCTGCAGTTGTGAACAAAACACTCGCATCATTTTCCGGAATAACAGATGCAGATTTAATAACTGCATGTCCCTTTTCTTTATAAAAATTTAACCATAAATCAATTAATTGTTTTCTTGTGTATTTTTTCATAATAATTTCCTTTTAAAACACACTAAGTTTAACAAATTATTTATAATTTTTCAACATAAAAATTATATTGATTAATTAAATATAATAAAACTTAATTAAATTATTTTTCATCATACTTATAAAACACAACAGCT
This sequence comes from Clostridia bacterium, assembly GCA_045638985.1. Taxonomy (GTDB): domain Bacteria; phylum Bacillota; class Clostridia; order Christensenellales; family UBA1242; genus UBA11490. The sequence goes on along the minus strand of JAZUCB010000162.1, from coordinate 3,415 downwards.
GAGGCAATAAACGAAGCAACTATTCCTACAAACAAAGTTATTGCTAAAAATGTTTGTACTAGTAAAGGTTGCAATCTAACATTTGCATCAAACCTAACAATATCCAACATAACACCAATTAAAAACAACACCAAAGAACTAGCCAAATTGCCAAACAAAGTTATAGCACCAGAATATGTTGCTGTTTTATTTTCTTTATTTTTTTTATTTAATCCATCTATTTCGTCACCATATAAACTAATAGGCAAAGCATAAAGGCCTCCACTACCAACTCCACAAACAAAAACTGCAAAAATCGATAAATAAAAAGATAATCCCAATAAAGAAAATCTAAAAATATAAATTAATATTATAATAAAAACACCAACTATAGAAAGAAAAATTGAAGTTAACAAAGACTGCTTTCTATCGTTTTTTTTACTTAACGCAAACCATAGTGGCTGACTTAAAACCATTCCTAAAACTAAAGATATTAATAATATTGTTATTTGTTTGGAGTCGCACAAAAAACAATAAGTAAAAAAATGCAATCCTAAACCCGTTAAAATAACTGATGGGATTTGAGCTAATGAATTTCCAATAATCAGTCGTCTTAATCTTTTAATTTTCAAAGTTGAATAAAAACTTAACACCAACTCTTTAAATGAAAACTTTGAATTGGCTTGAATATTAACACTTTTGTTTCCTTCTCTTAAAGTTATAAACACGCAGATTAGCCCTGCAACAATGCAAATCACACTAGTAACAATGCTAATACTAACATATCCCTTAGGATTTAATTGCCCAACCGGAAATTCTTTTGTGTTGGGCAAAAAAATAAACATTAAAATGCTAGGTATTATTATTGCAATCAAAAAACCAATTGTTTTATATATTTGAAATAACGTTTTGCTTTCTGATGACTTTGCAATATCATTACCCAATGCCATATATGGAGTTGAGAACATCGTATTAAAAGTTTCCAACAACAGCAACCCCACGCAAATCCATAAATACTTTAAAATCAAACTAACACTTGGAATGTTCCAAAGCAAAACATTAACAACACTCATCCCAATCGTTGCAATTAACATATATCCGTTTCTATAACCCAATTTGCCCAACTTATATCTATCACTTATTCCCCCAACAATGCAATCTGAAAACCCATCCCACACAGTTGCAAGCGATATCAGCAACCCAACAACCGACCCCCTCAAACCCAAAACAGCCGTGCAATAAAACATAAAAAAATTAGTTACAGTTTGACCAACAACACCATAACTTAAATTTCCAACACCATAGCCAATTTTCAACCCAAATGAATCTTCTGCTTTATTCATATAATTATTTTTTACTCTAATTTATTTTTTATTCTTTTGTGAGCACATTTAAACCCAAAACACTAAACAAATCAATTTTAAAACATTTTAAAAACTCTTATTTTAAACCTTTTTGCTATTATTGTTGCTTTAATGGTTATAAAATTATATAATCTATTAAAAGGATTAAAATGGGAAACTATAGTTTTGAAAAGCAAATAACAGAATTAAGAATATTATTAGATGAATTTTGCGATGGGTTTAATAGCGCAACATTTAACAAAAACAATACTCTAACATTTAGGAGTAAGTTTTTGCACCTGCTTGCACGCTATGGCGAACGCCCACCACAATTTTTTATTGAGAAATTATGTTTGGCAAAAGGAAATTTAACTCAACTATGTAAACCTCTTTTGGAAGAAGGAGTTATTATGGTTAAGAAAAATATAAAAACGCAAAGAGGAATTTTGTATGCTTTAACTGAAAAGGGCAATAAATCACTTGAAAGCATATATAATTCTCAACGAAAACAATTCAGCGAATTATCTCAAGAACGCAAGCAATTACTTGAGCTTAAGGCAAATGAATTAATAAAACAAATTCAACTTTGCCAATAAAACTAAATATTGGAGGCAAACATGCTTAAATTATACAACTCACTAGATAAAAAAATAACCGAATTTAAACCAGTTGGCGATGCCGTTAATATGTATTCTTGCGGACCAACAGTTTATTATTACGCACACATTGGAAACCTTAGAGCATATGTTTTTATGGATCTACTAAGAAGAACTTTAGAATTCAATGGTTATAATGTTAACTCTGTTATGAATATAACAGACGTTGGCCATTTAACAAGCGACGCCGATGAAGGCGAAGATAAAATGGCTGTTGCATCAAAAAGAGAAAACAAAACACCATGGGAAATTTCAGAATTCTACACAAAGTATTTTTTCACTCAAATTGATAAAATGAATATTTTGCACCCTCATCACGTTTTAAAAGCAACTGGTTGCATAACTGAAATGATTGAGTTCGTTAAAGGATTATTAGATAAAGGCTTTGCTTATGAAACAAGCAAAGGAATATATTTCTCAGTTGAAAACTTTGATCACTACGGCGCTTTATCTGGCGTTAATATTAACGATAAACTTGCTGGGGCAAGAATTGAAGTTGACCCTGAGAAAAAACACCCTAGCGATTTTGCACTTTGGATTAAAGCGCCAAAAGAGCACATAATGCAATGGGAAAGCCCATGGGGAATGGGATACCCTGGCTGGCACATTGAATGCTCAGCAATGTGCAGAAAAATTTTTGGAAACGTTGTTGATATCCACACCGGTGGAATTGACCACCTAACAGTTCACCATGAAAATGAAATCGCTCAAAACAACTGCCTAACAGGTGTTGAAGTTGTTAAGAGATGGCTTCACGTTGAATTTTTGCAAGTTAATGGCGGTAAAATGGGCAAGAGTTTGGGCAATTTATATACCCTAGAACAATTAGAAGAAAAAGGTTTTGAACCTTTAGTTTATAGATATTTCTTGCTAAACGCACATTACTCTAAAAAGCAAAACTTCACTTTTGAAGCAATGGAAGCGAGCAAAACTTCATTGGCTAGACTTTACGAATTAGTTAATTCAAATAAGGATAAATCAGAAGCTATTAACTTAGAAGAATTAAATTCTTATAAAGAAAAATTCATTGGAGCAATAAACGATAACTTAAATATTCCTTTGGCAATTTCAGTTTTATGGGATATGCTTAAAAACATGCCTAAAAACAACGAAGTTTATAAAACTGCACTTGAGTTTGATAAAATATTTGCTCTTGATTTGGGAAAAGAAATTTCTATCGAAATTCCAAATAACATCACTGAACTTGCTGAGAAAAGATGGCAAGCAAAAAAGAATAAAGATTGGGCAACAGCCGATCAACTTAGAGCAGAAATTTCAAACTTGGGCTATGAAATTTTAGATAGCAAAGATGATTATAAAATAATTAAAAAATAATCAAACCATTTTGAAAAAACAACCCTAAAATGTTATAATGATATTGTAAAAACTTTAATGATTATTATTTAAACATTAGTTTAATTTTAATATTTTCGCCTT